>CALEUX010000035.1 GCA_937920475.1 uncultured Marinilabiliaceae bacterium | reverse complement strand
ACCTAATTAATTATTAGAATTTTTATGTTTAAGGTATACGTGGACTCTGAAATTGTTAAAGTATTTAAAGGTAACAATCAATATCTTGTGGTTAAAAGAAAGATGAATTGGAAATTGTTTTTAACATTTTTCAAAGACTCAGAGATTATCTTAAAAATAACAATTAATCATATTTTTTTTAAAACATTTATTTCAATTAAAAATCAATCGCTGACTCCAACTTTTAATATTTCATGGAAACGGGACTGCATTTTAACAACTGAGCAATTAAGACTATCCTTGAAAACTCACTGGTTTAAAAACCCGATGGTTACGATTCATAATTATGGGGATATAGTAGGTAAGGTCTCAAGCAAGTTAGGGTTAGGAATAGGTACTACTGTTTACGATATAGAACTAAATTGCCCCGAAGAAGATGAAATATTTTATTTGATTGTATTTATTGTCGCTCTTCCAATTCCGGTTTAATATTATTATGTTTTACCTCTTCGTTAGCGCGAAACGAAGTTCGACGTAGTCAATCTGTGATTCATGCTTTTTTTACTATTTCCGGGAGGCGAAAATAAATTACCGGGCTAATTGAAGAATTACAGCAATGCAATGGCAATCTGAAAGTTAATCAAGTATAATTAAAAATTACACTTAGCTATTACCAGCGGCAATCGGAGCAAAATAGTAAGAGCGACCCCAATTTTAAGATGGCATCAACTGATTACAATAGAAAATAAAAGGCTGCCCTAAATTTCTCTACCCGGATTATTCATAAATAATCCCTGCCTTCGGCAGCGAATAAGGTTCAGTAAAAACTTTTAATAAAAGTTTAACTTCACCTAAGTCGGGGTTAGCCTGAACTATTCATAAATCTATGGATTTATGAATAGTTCAGGTTACAGGCAGCCTTTGCTTATTATTTAAAAAATGTGAACAATTGATCCTGCGTTTTACGCACCTTTGGTAAACCTGCATATTTGTCGTCGGCAGAGCGGAAACCTACGGTTGCCATCACCACCGATTTAAGCCCTTTCTGCTCCAGATTCAGTATTCTGTCGAACTCAGCATTGTTGAACCCTTCCATCGGGCACGCATCAATACTTTCAATGGCGGCTGTGGCAAGCAGGAAACCCAAAGCAATGTATGCCTGACGTGCGGCCCACTGAAATTTTCCCTGCTCTGATTTTCCGGAAACCGATCCCAACACCATGTTGCGAAAATCTTTTAAACTTTCCATCGATTGACCACGCGATTTTGCAACACGCTGCATAAAGCTGTCAACAAGAGCTTCATCGACGGTTTTATTGGCAGCAAACACCATAACGTGCGATGCTTCAGTAAGCTGCTGCTGGCCATAAGCAGCCTCTTGCAACTGCTTACGTAAATCATCGTTTTCTACAACCATAATTTCAAAAGGCTGTAACCCATAAGATGAGGGAGCCATTCGTGCTGCATTTAGCAATGTTTCTACCTGCTCATGTGATAGTTTTCGGTTGGCATCAAACCGCTTTGTCGCATATCGCCAGTTATAGGCTTCTTTTATCACTTTCATTTGTTTATATTTTGTTTAATCTTTTCGTTTTACAGATTAAACAAACAGGAGGCAAAATGGTTTTTAACATGGAAAGATTTTATAGCTGCTTAGCTCAAGATATTACTGATCAATATTGTCAACAAAAAAGGTCATTCATTAATGAACGACCTTTTAATAATTACTAACAGAAAAAGTTATTATTGAGCAAACACCCAGGCTCCTTCAAAACCAGGTTGTTGTCTAAAATCGTTTAGAGCATTTAGCGCCTCTTCCTTATTTAAGTACGACGATACAGCTACACGAATTCGGCCTTGCCCGTCGTCGAGCAGTTTGGCATCAGAAAAGCCTTTTCGCAAAAAGCCATCCAAAGCCTTATTGGCCGGAACACTTTGTTTAAAACTTGCAACAATGATATGATAGCCTGGCAAATCGGCAGCTGTAACCTGATATTCTGCTTCTATGGAATTATCAATGGCATCTGAAGAAACACTCTGAGTATTGGCCTCGCTATCAGAAGTCGCAGTGGCAGCATTGTCGAAATAAGTGCTTGGTACAACAAGACTGCCAATTCCGGCCTGATTAACTTCGGGCATTTTAAGTTCGGTGTTAAACAAGAACAGCCCGGCAATAAGCGCCGCTGCTGCAGCCCAATAGCGTGGCGAACGACTTCGTAATAAACGCGGCACCGGCTGATCTATATCAATCCGCACAACTTTTTTGGTTTCGAGCGGCTCAAACCGGAACGAAGTTAAACCTAAAGCATCGGGCAAAAACGACGCTGTATCGTTGGGTGTAAACTGCAAGTTACCAATGGCATCGCGACGCAGCAGACCTGTATCACCCAAATCAACAATTTGGCCTGCACCAATTCGTTTATGAGCATCATCTACAAAGCGTGTTACCAGAACAGAAGCTTCGGCATAAGTTATACGTTCGCGCCGGGCAATAAAATCAATCAGTAAACCATCGTTATGCGATAAACTTCGGTTAAAGCCAATTTCTTTAGCCGGAGGCAAAAACATATTGCGATCTTCCAGAATAACGGCGGGCTTATAGTTTGCTACAAAGCCTCCTAATCCGGGAACAATCACACAATCGTGAAAATGCAATAAGTCGGATATGTATCTTTCTATTGTACTCATACTACAAAGTTAAACAATTTTCGTTTTTTGTCCACCATTTTCTTTTTAACACCTGTTGACAAAATGTTAAAAACATTTTCAGCAGCTCCGGAACCAAAATTAGGCCATTACAGAAAGTTTTACATTTTCAATACCTTGCAGGCATTGTAAAATCACTATTTTTACCATACAAAAAAACACAACTGAATATGCAAAAACAAATACTGGTAACCGGCGGTACAGGTTACATAGGCTCACATACTGTTGTTGAACTTCAGAACAGCGGTTTTAAAGTTGTTATTGTTGACAACCTCTCAAACTCCGAAATAAGTGTGTTGAGCGCCATTGAGAAAATTTCAGGAATTCGCCCGGATTTTGAACAATTCGACTTGTCGGACAAAACATTAACCGATGCTTTTTTTGATAAATATCCAAAAATTGAAGCCATCATACATTTTGCAGCGTTTAAGGCTGTTGGAGAATCAGTAGAAAAACCGTTGGAGTATTACCGCAACAACCTGAATTCATTAATGAACTTGCTGGATAATATGAAACGATGTGGAATTGCTCACATGGTATTCAGCTCCAGTTGTACCGTTTACGGACAACCCGACATTCTGCCGGTTACTGAAAGTACCCCGCGCAAACCAGCCGAATCGCCCTATGGTAATACCAAAGCAATATGCGAAGACATTCTGCGCGATTTCTGCAAGGTTAATTCGCAGACGAATTGTATAGCTCTCCGCTATTTTAATCCCATTGGCGCACACCCATCGGCTCTCATTGGGGAGTTGCCTTTAGGCGTTCCTGCCAACCTGGTTCCATTTATTACACAAACCGCAGCAGGATTGAGAAAAGAGCTCAGCATCTTCGGCGATGATTATAACACGCCCGATGGTACTGCTATTCGTGATTATATTAACGTGGTTGATCTGGCTATGGCGCATGTTGTAGCCATTAACCGACTGTTAAACAACAATCAGAAAAACAATTTCGAATTTTTTAACATTGGAACTGGCCAGGGAAACTCTGTATTACAGTTGGTTAAAACCTTTATACAAGTTACCGGTGTTAATTTACCCTATAAAATAGTAGGAAGACGAGCCGGCGATATAGAAAAAACCTGGGCCGACACTACCCTGGCCAACAGTGAGCTTGGCTGGAAAGCAGAAAAAACATTGGAAGAAACGTTGCTGTCGGCATGGATGTGGGAGAAAAAAATAAGAGATATTAAATAGCTGTTTAACAGATAAAAAGAGTTTTAGATATAAGATTGATAGAGCAGATAAACAAGATGGAAAAAATCTGGAAATATCTAAAAATTCTATTTTATCCCTCTAAATTTCTCATATCACTCTATTTAAATAAAGCCAGCAAACAAAATTAAAACAGTTTCTAAGTAAGTATTGTTTGGAACAACATATTTCCATAATTTGTGTTCTTTATTTATTGTTAAAATCTGGATAAACATTTTTTTATGAAGAATATACTTATTACCGGCGGTGCCGGATTTATTGGCTCTCATGTAGTCAGGCTTATGGTGAATAAATATCCTCACTACAACATTTTAAATCTGGATGCACTGACTTATGCCGGCAACCTGGAAAATTTAACTGATATTGAACACAAACCCAATTACCAGTTTGAAAAAATAGATATTACCGATGCCAAAATGGTTAGCCGGCTGTTTGCTACGCACAAATTTGATGGCGTTATTCATTTGGCAGCCGAGTCGCATGTTGACCGCTCCATAAGTAATCCGCTTGAGTTTATCAATACCAACATCCTTGGCACTGTAAACCTATTGAACGCTGCCCGCATGGAATGGAATGGAAATATGGAAGGAAAGCGCTTTTACCATATTTCAACCGATGAAGTATATGGTTCGCTGGGAGAAACCGGCCTCTTTACCGAAACAACCTCGTATGATCCCCGCAGCCCATACTCTGCTTCAAAAGCCAGCTCCGATCATTTAGTTCGGGCTTATTTCCATACCTACGGGTTGCCAGTTGTAATCAGTAATTGTTCAAATAATTACGGTCCCAACCAATTTCCTGAAAAGCTAATTCCCCTTTCCATCAATAACATTAAGAATAATAAGCCTATTCCGATTTATGGTAAAGGGGAAAATATTCGCGACTGGCTTTTTGTGGAGGACCATGCTTCGGCCATCGACCTGATTTTTCATAATGGCAGAAATGGTGAAACCTACAATATTGGTGGAAACAATGAATGGAAAAACATTGATTTAATTCACCTGCTTTGCAAGATAATGGATGAAGAACTTGGGCGTCCTGCCGGAACATCGGCTCAACTCATTACTTTTGTTAAAGACAGGGCCGGGCACGACCAACGTTATGCCATAGATTCTTCCAAATTGATGAATGAATTGGGCTGGAAGCCTTCACTTCAATTTGAAGAAGGACTTCGCAAAACGGTTAAATGGTATCTGCAAAACCAGCAATGGCTTAACAATATTCTTTCGGGACAATACGAGCAGTACTATAACGAGCAATATGGTACCCGCTAAATGCAAAGGCGCAGTGATAAAACAATCCACTGCGCCTTCCTTTTATAATAAAATGGGTTAAAGTATTTTATTCCACAGTTACCGATTTGGCGAGGTTACGAGGCTGGTCGACGTTACAACCCCGCATAACGGCTATATGATAACTCAATATTTGTAAAGGGATTACTGATAGCAAAGGCGACAAGGCTTCGTGACAATTTGGAATTTCAATCACCTGATCGGCCATCTTTTTAACCACTTTATCGCCTTTTGAAACAATGGCAATAACTTTGCCTTTGCGGGCTTTAACTTCCTGAATATTGCTCACCATTTTTTCATAAGAGCGGTCCTGTACTGCTAATACAACTACCGGAAGCGATTCATCAATTAACGCTATGGGGCCGTGTTTCATTTCAGCTGCAGGATAACCTTCGGCATGGATGTATGAAATTTCCTTTAATTTTAAAGCCCCTTCCAATGCCACAGGGAACAAAATACCTCTGCCGAGGTATAATGCATTGGTTACATCCTTATAAATGGAAGCAATTTTTTCAATATTCTTTTCTTCTTTTAAAATTTCTGCAATTTTATCAGGCACCTGTATTAACTCGTGAATGAGAGCCTTGTAATCGGCAGCCGGTAAAACCTGGCGCTTATTACCCAATAAAAAGGCCATCATGGTTAATACGGTAATTTGCGAAGTAAATGCTTTGGTACTGGCCACTCCAATTTCGATGCCGGCATGGGTATAAACGCCAGCATGTGTTTCGCGCGAAAGCGATGAACCTGCTACGTTGCAAATACCCAGGATGGTTGCTCCGGAATCTTTTACCAATCTCACTGCAGCAAGGGTATCGGCAGTTTCGCCACTTTGAGAAATGGCAATAACCAAATCATCTTTATCAACAATAGGATTCCGATACCTGAATTCCGATGCATATTCAACTTCTACCGGAATGCGGGCATACTCTTCAAAAAGGTATTCTCCAACAAGGGCTGCATGCCACGAAGTACCGCAGGCAACAATAACAATTCGTTTGGCGTCAATGAGCTTATGCATTACGTCCAAGATGCCTCCCAGAAATATTTTACTCTCGTCCATGGCAATCCGCCCTCTGAAAGTTTCGGTAATGGAATTGGATTGTTCATGAATTTCTTTCAGCATGTAGTGCTCGTACTCACCTTTATCAATATTTTCAATACTGAGATTAATGGTTTTAATTTCAGGCGTTTTGGTATCGTTGTAGATATTTTTTAAATCGAGGCCCTGACGTGAAATAACGGCCACTTCCTCATCGTTCAGGTAAATCACCTGATCGGTATATTCGATGATGGGTGTGGCATCCGATGCCAGAAAATACTCTTTATCGCCCACTCCAATAACCAAAGGACTTCCTTTGCGGGCGGCAATCAGCATACCAGGTTCTTCGGGCGAAGAAATTACCAACCCATAGGCCCCAACTACCCGTGTTAAGGCTAACCTTACGGCCAGTTCGGCACTTACCTTTTGTTCGAGATAAACGTTTTCTATTAAGTTTGCCAATACTTCGGTGTCGGTGTCACTGTTAAAAGAATAACCCCGGTTGGTGAGTTCTTTTTTCAGGTGTGCATAATTTTCAATGATTCCGTTATGAATAACTATAAACTTTCCATTCATCGACTGGTGCGGATGTGCATTCCGGTCGCTGGGTTCGCCGTGCGTAGCCCAACGGGTATGTCCCATTCCCACCGAGCCTGAAATATCCTGATCTTTAACCAGATGCTCGAGATCTTTAACTTTCCCTTTACACTTATAAATATTGGTTTTGCCATTCATCAGCGCAATACCGGCCGAGTCGTAACCTCTGTATTCCAAACGTTGCAAGCCCTTTATCAAAATTGGATAGGCAGTTCTATCGCCCACATAAGCAACAATTCCACACATATATTTTCTATTATTAGTATAATTCGTTTTAATTCAGCAACAAAGCTATGTATTATCAGTCACTTCAACACCATCGGTTATCAATTCTCTGAAGCATTTCATCACAATTAAACTAAGTCTTTAGAGCTTTGCTCCAACTTACTTTTAACATTTTCGGCTATTTTATTCAATGAAAGATGCAATAGAAACCATAAGTTCCATTACTTTAAAACCTTTACAACGGCTGTTTTTTCTATTGATTAATTACTTGTGTCAATTTTTCTTTAACCTTCTGAGCTAGTTTGCTTTTCTTGTCAATATGCTCAATAATATCGGTTACTGCCGGATGGGTTGTAAACTCACCACGAACATTCTCAAAGTCCGACAGGCGTGTTTCAGCTTCTCCGTCAATTCCAAATCCGGTTTGCGATTTTAATGTAAATTCTTTGCGGGCATCTTCATACATCATTTGGTCTAATGATACCACTGCGCCTTTCCATTTATCAACAAAAGATTCAAGTTGTTTGGCTGTTGCAGTTTCCACATCAATGCCAGCCTCAGTTAAAAGCCTGGGCACAATCCAGTTCCATGCCCATACAAAATAGTTATCCTTCCATTGATGATAGAGTTTGTTCATCTCGTCTAATGACGTTATTGAGCCGCGCTCTACCTCATCAATTAACCATGCAATTTTTTCTTTAGGCACCATCAATCCGGCCATATCTGTCCATTCGCCTGAGCCCTCAGTTCCATGTGGAGCTATAGCTTTGCGCATTTGTGCTTCGGTGGTATAATCAGATACTTCAAGTTTTTTAACCAATCCGTTACCCAGGAATTTGGTTATTCCCAGCCTGTATAGCTTAATACCTCTTTCAGTGGAAGAATTGGTTATTTTAGCACTGTTGTACATAAAGTACTCCGATGAAGGACCTGATGTTTTCTTAAGATTTTCAAGGATTTGTACTCCTTTAATCATTTTCTGAATGGAGTAAGGACTTAACAGGTTAAACACAATACAATCGAGCAGATTATCGTCCTTTCTGCGGTCTCTTTTTGGCCATTTACGGGCATCCCGAATGGTTCCGATGCTGCGCAAGGTTATACCCGGTGCCAAAAAACTTTCATCAGTATTCTCTATCAAATATGAAAAAGGTAAATCAGAAGTATCCGGATTCCTGTAATGGCGCCCCATTACCAAGGAAAAAGCACCAATTTTGGCTGGCCATAACAAATAGGAATCGCTGGTGGTTTTACCGCCTCTTTCAACAACGCCCTGGTGAATTGGCCCCAGCTTATACATATGATTGCTCTGGTTCGAGCCACTTCCGGCATTCAGAAAAGAATAGTACCCGGCAATAAGCAGCGTTGATTTATGGTGCGATACTGTATAGGGACCGGCAAAAATGGAACAAGCCTCGCCATGAAACCCCTGACAATTGGCAAAAAAGACAGAATTTTCGGCAGAGTATTGTTTCCCCAACACCGTACCCTGACCCACAAAACATTTCGATATCACAGAGGAATCACTTACCTGGCTTCCGCTTGAAAAAATAAAATCCTCGGCGATAACACCAGGCCCCACAAAAGATGGATCTTTTTCAGAGCTGTTTATGGTGCCATTATTGAGCCGGTAAATACTTTCAATTTTTGCAAATGGGCCTATGTTAACATTTAAAATGGTGCGACAGCTTAACAGTTGAGCCCCCTCTTCAATTACCCCCATTTCGGAGCAAACTGATTTTGTAAAATCATCGACCATTTTCTGGAGGATGGAAATAAACGATGGCCGGTGCCGATAAAAGGTCATAAGGTAGGCAGTATGAGCCGACAATCCATTATAAATTGGAATTTCACGCCCTCCGGTTTCGCTTAAAACAGCGACCCTGGTTCCATTGCCAAAGCACGATCTACCCGTAACACCAAGCGTATCAACACTTTCAATAATAACATTTTTCTCGATTCTGTAATTAGCCAGATAGTTTTTAACCTGATTGATGTAAACATCATCCTCTATGATGCATTGATGAATAACAGCATTGTAGATACCGGCCATTTTAATTATCCCGCCCTGAAGAATAAACTGCCGGGAAAAAACACCCAGATAGACATCGCCTGAGAAAGAAACGCTACGCACACGATCGGGGATAAAGCCTTCTTTTACACGTACCCTTGTCCAGTCGGGACTGCTACATCCATTGTTTTCTAATATCTGAATTTCTTCTTTTGAAAGACTCCTTGAGTTGTTCATTGTTGTGTTGGTTTTTACGCAATCGAAAAGTAAGAAATCTCTTTCATTATTGCATGATAAATAACAAAAAGAAACCATCAAACAAGGAAAAGCAAGCAAAAAGAGATTACTAAAACCAAACGAAACCAACTTTTAATAAAACCCAAACTGTTTATTGACTCGCTATAACAAATCCTGCCATTGGGGATACCGTCTGAAATAAGCCGAGACAAAGGAACACTCCGGCACAACTTTAATTTGATTTTGACGGCAATAGGCAAGTGCAAATTGCAGCAGTTCTGAGCCAATGCCCTTTCCTTTCAACTGATCGGGAACATAAGTATGGTTTAAAATCCACTTTTCTTCTGTATGCGGTTCATAGGTTAAAACAGCCATGCTTCCCTCAACAACCAACTCGAATCGGTGCCCTGTAGAATTATGTATAATTTGATGGTGGTTCATAGTTTAAGCAGATTTATAACTCTTAAAACAATGTGAAAATAAAAATGTTGAACGGAACGCCTTTGTTACAAAAAAATTAAATTTGTAACATTAACCATTAAACTATGTTTTATGACATCAGTAGTTGTTAGTCTTATTCTGATTTTGGCTTTGCTTGTTCTAATGGTTGCTGCGTTTTGGCGTGTTTATGAAAAAGCAGGTAAGCCAGGATGGGCTTCTATTGTTCCGGTTTATAATACGCTGGTATTGCTTGAAATAGTTAAAAAGCCCTGGTGGTGGCTTTTTTTGTTAATGATTCCCATCGTTAACTTCATTATTGGAGTGTGGCTTACCAATTTGGTATCAAAACGTTTCGGGCAAGGAGTTGGGTTTACTCTGGGATTAATTTTCCTGCCTTTTATTTTCTGGCCTCTCCTTGGATTGGGCGATTATAAGTGCCAGAATTAAGCAACTGTTTAAATTTAGTTTTCTAATTTTATTAAAGACTATAAGAAATTTAGACTTCAGACAGATAGACGTGTCCCGGTTTATCGGGATTAGACAAAATAGAAAGTATAGACAAATAAGACAGTTAAGCTATTTTCCTTATTTTAAATATGTTATGTTTTATATCTATTTCCGATGAACCGGAACACGTGTCTAAAAGTCTTTTGTCTAAAAAATAATTTTAAAGAGTTTCTAAAGAGTTCTATTCACCGGCAAAAATACGACCAGCTTCAGCAATCTGGTCTGGTTTGCCAAGCACATAGCCAATATCTCCTTTTCTAAAAGCAGAATTTGGACCGGGATTTTCTATAATGTCGTCGCCACGTTTAATGGCCACTACAGTTGCACCCACTTTGTTTCTAAAATCAGTCTCCGCCAAAGTTTTACCCACTAATAATGAATCCTCACGAACTTTTAATGCGGCAATTTCAATATTGGGTAAATCTTTCATAATCGAAAACCGTGATGGTTTTTTAGAACTGTCGCGAAATACCCCATAATTGTCTTTTCTAATTCGTCCAATTATCTGACGAATTTCACTTTGTGGCAGCAAATATTTGGTTAAAACCCGTTCAAAAATTTCAATGGCCGTTTCAAACTCTTCCGGAATTACCTGAGTAGCACCCAAACGGTATAGTTCTTCAATATCTTCAACATGTTTGGTTCTCACTAATATTGCAGCATGCGAATTCATATGCCTCACTTTCTCAACTATGGCCATGGATGCAATTAAATCGCCTACCGATATTACTACAACTTCGGCTGTATCAACATGTGCCTTTTTCAGAATAGGGTCGTTAATAGCATCGCCATAAATTAATGTTTCCCCTTTTTCCTGACGTTTTTTTACTGCTGCCGGATCAAAAACAATAGATATACAAGGCATTTTTATATGATGTGCCATGGTTGCCAGATTCAAAGAGCGGGAGTCCTTGCCGATTAATACCAAATGGTTTTTCAAATCGGGGATGTCCATTTCTTTCAATGGGAATAGGCCATCAATCAAAAACTTAGGCACGGGAAGCTTCAAAAACAGATTAGCGAGAGGCCGGGCTACCATAATCATAAATGGGGTTATTGACATGGTTACAATGGCAACAGCAAGAAACAACTGGTAATAATAGTCGCTCAGAATATCAAATCCTTGTCCCATTTTTGCAAGGATAAAAGAAAACTCCCCAACCTGAGCCAAGGCAAAACCAACCATTACCTGTCCCCTGAATGTGTGCCCCAGAACAAACCCGGTTAATCCGGCAACCACCATTTTAAGTAAAACAACAAAGGCCACTGTTAATAGAACAAGCCCGATATTATCAACCACAAAACTGATATCGAGCAACATGCCAATGGAAACAAAAAAGAAACTGGTAAAAGTGTCTTTAAATGGCACAATATGTCCAAAAGCGTTGTGACTATATTCCGACTCAGAAATCATTAATCCTGCCAGAAAGGCGCCAAATGCCAGCGACATACCAAGCTCGTGTGTAAGAAAAGCAACCGACAAACAGATGAGCAGGATGCTCATAAAGAACAATTCCTGATTTTTGGTCATGGCTATAGCTCTTAAAACAATAGGCATTACCCATTTATGCCCAATAAAAACCATAACAATAATCAGAATGGATTTCAGCCCTAACAAAATAATATCCCGGGTTATATGATTGATTTCTCCGCCCAGTAATGGCGTAAATAAAAGCAGGGGAACCAGCAGGATATCCTGAAAGATTAATATACCTAAAACAGTGCGACCGTAATTTGAGGAAATCTCCGATCGCTCCTGTAAAACCTTTAAAACAACTGCCGTACTGCTTAATGCAGTTAAAAACCCTATAAATATGGCAGCAGGTAATTCCATTTCCAACCCTTGTGCCAACGACATTATAATCAAAGTGGTTAATGCCACTTGCATAAAGCCACCCCAAAAAACAATTCTCCGGATTTTTATTAAATGCTTTAAAGAAAATTCAAGACCAATTGTAAACAGTAGCAACACTACACCAATCTCGGCCAGCAACTCTATATTGGTGTCGGAATGAACAATACCTGTTAGATGCGGCCCGGCAATAACTCCTGTTAGTAAATAACCTACAATGGTGGGAACCTTTATCCGTGTAAAAACATAATTGACAAAAGTTGATAAGGCAAATATTACCAGCAAATCTTGTAGTATATTCATTTCCATAATTCAACTTTTCAAGTAATGCAGAAACCATGCAAATATTAGTTGCTAAAGAATTCTACTGCTTGGTTTTTATTGGATTTTCAGCATCATTGTAAAACTGCTGATACAATTCAGGCACCTTTTTATCGGATTTTATGGATTTTAAAACTTCGATTAACTGTTCAGAAGCATTGTTGAGTAAAAATTCACCTGCCTCTGCATTGGCTTTCGATCCATCGCCTGAATAATGGTTTGGGAAACGGGCATACCACCAAATTCCGGTAAATACATTTTTCAAGTGGTTCATCCTGGCCTCATCTTTTCCCGATTGTTGCCCAGCTCTATGGGTATGCACCAGCGATGGGTCAATGGCCATTACCATGGCAGTTTCGCTATTGCCGGCATGCATACCATTGGGGTCAGGTTGCGTTAGTTCATCTACCTTTTTTTGAATCTCAGCATTGAATTGAGGACGAAACCAATACAGAACATAGTCTCTTTTCCTGTCAAGCTGGGTCATTCCAAAATATTCCAGAAAGGCGTTATTTCCACCATGCCCGTTAACTATGATTATTTTCTTGAATCCATTTCTGCTAAGCTCATCCAGGGTCTCCTGAAGCGCTCTCCATATCAGGTCGTGCGAATAAGCAATTGTACCTGGTTGTTGTCGGGCCTCATTAATCTGGCTAAAATAATACCAGGGAAACACCACCGTGTACTCTTTTTCGGCAGCCCGAAGGGCAATTTCGCGGGCAATATACAAATCGGTTCCCAAAGGCATGTGCGGGCCATGTTTCTCGAATACTCCGATTGGAAGAATACAGGTAGCAGAACTCTTTTCAACTGCCTTTATAAAATCAGGAGCTGTTAATTCTTCCAATTTAAATGGCAGTGTTTGGCTCTTTAAAGAAAATAATCCTGTAAGAGCCACAACCATTAAGAAGATTCTCTTCATTTTATTTGTATTTAAGGAATGATACGATAACCCGTTTCTTTTATTTAAAGTGGGTTTGAACTCAACGCTTCTTCGCCACTTCAGTTTCCACATCTTCAACGTCTATTGGAATTCTGTTTCCTAAAATTCTGGCCCCATCTGAAGTTACCAAAATGTCATCTTCCAGACGAATTCCCCCAAAATTTTTATATTTCTCAACTTCATTATAATTAATAAAGGCTTCGAACTTCTTTTCGTTGCGCCAATTGTCAATCAAAGCGGGAATGAAATAAATACCTGGTTCATTGGTTAACACAAATCCTGGTTTCAGGCGACGGCCAAGACGTAACGATCGTAAACCAAATTGCGATGACCGGCTGATTTCAGAATCGTATCCCACCAGCGTATCGTTATAATCTTCCATATCATGCACATCTAGCCCAAGCATATGCCCCAACCCATGTGGAAAAAACAATGCATGCGCTCCTTCCTGAATGGCGGTTTCAATATCGCCTTTCATCAGCCCAACGCTTTTAAGCCCATTGGCAATGGTGCGGCAGGCAGTATAGTGAACATCGCGGTAAAAGGCCCCCGGACGTGTTGCCTCACGAGCTTTGTTGTTGGCATCGAGAACAATTTGGTAAATGGCTTTTTGTTGAGCGGTAAAATGCCCTCCAACCGGAATCGTGCGCGTATGATCAGTGGCATAATGCATTGGCGACTCCGAGCCGGCATCGACCAACAGTAAATCTCCGGTTTTTAAAATATTGCCATGATAGTGGTTGTGTAAGGTTTCGCCCCGAACGGAACAGATTACCGGAAATGAAACCATCCCGCCTCTCGACATTGAAATGCCCTCGATAACACCGGTTATTTCCTGTTCTGAAACGCCGGGGTGTGCCATGCGCATAGCTGTAGTATGCATTTTGTAAGCCACTTCCATATGTCGTTCCATTTCCTCAATCTCAATGGGCTCTTTGATGCTGCGTAATTCTATGCAGGCCATTATCAAACTGGTTGATGCATAATCCTTAACCCACCGATAATCAAGGCCAAGCAAATCGCTTAACAACATGATGTTTTCACCCCTGTAGGGCGGTGTAAAATGAATCTTTCGACCCTGCTTTATTGCATCACCTACAACTTCGAAAAGCTTTTTAAATGGAAGTACTTCGGGGATACCAACCCTTTCTGCTTTGGATACAAGCGATGATTGTGGCCCCATCCAGATTATATCGTCGAGTGTGTAACCATCGCCAAACAAGATATGACGATTATTGTCCACATCAATTATGCCGGCTAATCCTTGTAAATCGATGCCAAAAAAATAGAGAAAAGTACTGTCCTGCCTGAAATGGTAACTATTGGCAGGATAATTCATCGACGAATCGTTGTTACCTAAAATAAGAATGACTCCACTGTTTACAATGGTTTGCAAGCGGTTGCGACGGTTAACATATACTTCTTTTTCGAACATGGCTATTAGTTTTTAAGAAGTCTAATTTAATTAATTAGCCCATGAAAAAAAAGAAAAACGAACAGTGCGTATGAACAGATTAAAAAAACACCTGACTGGCGATATAAATAACAATCCAGATCAGGTGCTTGAGTAATGGTTGTAAAGTTATAAACTCCAGTATTCAATATCTTTAATTTTACCTCTGAAAACGCCTTTCACATCAACAAACAATGGATTTTCAACTGTTATTGATTTAAAATAAGCTTCATCGAGACTCAAAAACTCGCGGTGATTAACCGCTACAATAACTGCCTGATATTGCCCTGTGGGTTTATCTACCAGTCCAAACCCATATTCATGAACAACCTCTTCAGATGATGCATGCGGGTCGACCACTTCTACATTAATACTGAAGGATTTCATTTCGTTCACTAAATCGGCAATCTTTGAAT
Organism: uncultured Marinilabiliaceae bacterium; assembly: GCA_937920475.1. Taxonomy (GTDB): domain Bacteria; phylum Bacteroidota; class Bacteroidia; order Bacteroidales; family Marinilabiliaceae; genus CALEUX01. Next base: position 55,572 of record CALEUX010000035.1, on the reverse strand, counting down.
TTCTTATATCACTTACATTTTCTTTAAAGGTTGCCCCCATTACCAAAATGCGCGACCCGTTTATTTTGTGTCCCTTGGAAATTAGTTTTTTCACCACCTGCCGTGCAATGTATGGTGCCATACCATCATTGATAACCCGGCCACCTGTAATTATTTTGGAGTGATAACCCAGCTCATTGGCCTTGTAGGTAAGGTAATAAGGATCAACACCAATACAGTGACCACCAACAAGCCCCGGAAAAAACCTAAGAAAATTCCATTTGGTACCAGCAGCTTCCAGAACTTCGTAGGTATTAATGTTAAGCCTGTTAAAAATTAACGATAACTCATTCATTAAAGCAATATTCACATCACGCTGTGTGTTTTCTATAATTTTAGCGGCTTCTGCAACTTTAATAGAACTTGCTTTATAAATTCCTGCTTTAATAATGGAGCCATAAACGTCTGAAATAACCTGAAGTGATTCCTCGTCGCAGCCTGATACTATTTTCAGAATTTTGGTTAAGGTATGCTCTTTATCGCCCGGGTTAATCCTCTCGGGCGAATAACCAACTTTAAAATCAACATTAAACTTCAGCCCCGATTCTTTTTCCAGAATGGGAACGCAATCTTCTTCGGTACAACCAGGATACACTGTAGATTCAAAAACCACATAATCGCCTTTTTTCAGCACTTTACCAACGGTATGACTGGCGCTTAAAAGTGGCGTTAAGTCGGGCAAATTATGTTTATTGATTGGTGTAGGTACAGCTACCACATGGAAAGTTGCTTTCCGTAAATCTTCCAGATCGCTGGTAAAATGAATATCGCAACCATCAAATGCTTCAGATTCGAGCTCGTTACTAGGGTCAATTTTTTTGCGCATCATCTCAATGCGATCGTGACGAATATCGAAGCCTACCACATGCATTTTCCGGGCAAACTCGAGAGCAATGGGCAATCCCACGTAACCTAAGCCAATTACCGATAAACTGGTTTTCTTCTCAATTAATTCCTGAAACATGGATTTCATTATTAGGGTTAAATTATCTATCTGATGCTTTCTCCAGGTCCTCTCACCTGATATATTTTTTCAATTATCTCAACTACTTTCATGCCTTCAAGAGCGTTGGTTGCTATTCCGGATTCGCCCTGAATGGTTTTAATAACATTATTAATAACAGCCTCATGATTAGATGCAGAGCCCTTGTACCCTCCATAATCATTGGGCGGATTAATTTTTTCGAGTTCAGGCATTTTATAATCTTTGATGTGACAGAATTCAACTCTGTCCATATACTGCCCCGAAATTTTCACCGAACCATTACAACCAATGACCGTTATGCTGCTTTCGAGATTACGATCCCAGATGGCGGTGGTGTAATTTAAATTAGCCGAACCTCCCTTTACAAAATCAAACGAAACACTACCGGTATCCTCAAAAGCTGTATTGTGTTGATGGGCGAAATTTCTGAAATTACCTTTAAAATTACAAACATCTCCAAAAAGCCAATACATAATATCAATAAAATGAGAAAACTGTGTAAACAGCACTCCTCCGTCAAGGTCAGCAGTTCCGTGCCAGTTTCCGGATTTGTAGTAGCGCTCATCGCGGTTCCAGAAGCAGTTCATCTGAACAAAAAACACCTCACCCAAAACGCCTTGTTCCACTATTTGCTTCAACCATTTAACCGGAGGAGAATACCTGTTTTGCATCACTGTAAAAACAAATCGCGAATGCTGTAATGCCTTATGAATAACATTTTCGGCATCGGCTTTATGCAAAGCCATAGGTTTTTCAACCACAACATGCCTACCCGACTCCAACACCTTTATAGCTTGCAAAGCATGCAAGCCGTTTGGAGTGCAAATATTAACCACATCCATTTCCAGTCCGGATTGAAGCATTAATTCAATAGAAGGGAAGAATGGTATTTCTTTGTTATTCCAGTTCAGCGTTTCAGAAGATAAAACATCACATACGCCTGCCAGCTCAGCACTATCGCATCGCTGAATGACGGCTGCATGCCTTTTGCCAATCTGACCTAAACCAACTATCGCAAATTTGATTTTCCGACTCATTTCTCACTGGCTATTTTAATAACTTCACCACCACTAAAGAGGTACATCTCTCCACTCTCGGGACATTCGGCCAAACCATCGGGTTTAAACCTTAGTTTATGCCCAAATTCACTCATCCACCCAACCTGGTGTGCCGGATTGCCAACCACTAATGCATAAGGCAAAACATTGCGTGTTACTACTGCTCCAGCTCCAATAAAGGCAAATTGACCAATTTCAATGCCGCACAATATGGTTGCATTAGCTCCAATGGTAACACCTTTTCGGATGATGGTTTTCTTATATTGATTTTTTCTGATAATTGAACTGCGAGGATTGGTTACATTGGTAAATACCGCTGATGGGCCGATAAAAACATCATCCTCACAAATAACACCCTCATAAATAGATACATTATTCTGTACCTTTACACCGTTACCCAAGACCACACCTGATGCCACCATAACATTTTGACCCAAGTTACAATTTTCTCCAACTATACATCCGCTAATAAGATGGCAAAAATGCCAGATACGGCTTCCTGCACCAATTGTGCAACCGGAATCTATGATTGCTGTTTCGTGAATCATGGTTTTAGTTTTCTGCATCTTAAATACTTGCTTTGAAATATGTTTGAATGGTATGCACAATGTGTTGAATATTTTCATTTGGTAGTCCCGGGTATATTGGAAGAGACAGTACCTCTTTACTGGTTTTGTCGGCCTCAGAACAAATAGCCCGGCCTTTCATAAATTCCTGCATGGCAACTTGTTGATCCAGCGGGACCGGATAATAAACCTTGCTTGAGATCCCTTTCTGAGAAAGATAATCTTTTAACTCATCACGTAAGCCATTTTTAATCCTAATGGTGAATTGATTAAACGAATGGTTGGCAATCCCAGAAATTTCAGGAACAATAAAGTCGTCAATGCTATTTAGTTCTTTGATATACGCTTCTGCTATTTTTTGCCGTTCAATAATGAAACCATTCAGATATGGTAACTTAACCCTCAAAATGGCAGCCTGAATGGTGTCAAGTCTGGAATTTAAACCAATGATTTCATGCCTATATGGTTGTTTTGACCCATGAACGGCTAACATTTTAATTTTGATGGCAAGTTCTGAATCATTTGTCATAACGGCGCCACCATCGCCAAAGCAACCCAGGTTTTTGGTAGGAAAAAACGATGTACAACCAATATGGCCAATGGTTCCAAGTTTTTTTTCAGTATTTTCAATCAAAGCATTTGTACCCAGTGACTGAGCCACATCTTCTACTATAAACAATTGATGCTTGTTTGCCAGGTTTACTAACTCAGGCATACTGGCAGCCTGACCAAACAAATGAACCGGTAAAATACATCTGGTTTTGGACGTTATTAACGACTCTACAGACTTCGGGTCTATATTAAAAGAGATTGGATCAATGTCGGCAAAAACGGGAATTAACCCTAAAATAGCAATAGCCTCAGCTGTTGCAAAAAAAGAGAAAGCGGTAGTAATAACCTCATCACCGGGTTTAAGATTTAATGCCATTAATGCCAACTGAATGGCATCTGTACCATTGGCACAAGGAATTACGTGTCGTACATTCAGGTAGTCTGCCAGCTCCTCCGAAAACTGGTTTACTTCTGTACCATTAATGTATTGCCCTCCTTTCAATACATCCAATACCGCAGCATCAATCCCGATTTTTAATTTGAGATATTGCAGATGCAAGTCGTTCATTGGTATGGAAATTTTGTCCATATAAAAAGAGCAAGAATTAAATATCCTCGTAAACTTTAAGTTCTTTCATGCGGTCAATTAACGATACAAACCTTAATTCGCCTTTTTCGAGCGACTGATGTAACATCTGAACCGTAAAGGGACTCATGTTTTTTGCATGAAGCACCACAACTGCATTTTCACGTGCATTACTGTAAAGGTACCTCCAGCGAATGGGGTCCATCTCTTCGGGGGTTAAGCGCACATACCTGGAACCTATTTTAGACCATAAATGACCCGATTGCTCTTTCTTAGTAAATCCAAGTCGTTTCCCATCACCAAAACGCCCTTTCCCTTTATAAAAGAAGCTTCTTAAAAAGTAAAAAAAGAATCGCATATAGAAAGGCACCTTAATGGTTTCTTTCGTAAATTCCCAAAAACGGCCTTCAGGATTGTGTATTAAAAGGTTGTTATCGAACCGGTAATGTAAATACCGGGGTAACCGTGTAAAATCAAACGGTGATATTGGCGTGCGGCTTTTCATGCCATAGGCCGCCGAGGAGTCTACCAGAATATTGTTGGCATATAAGGCTTCAGCAATCCTTTCGAAAGGCTCAACCCTATACCCGCCTGCCCGAAAAGCCCTTACCCGATATGTAGGGTCTTCTTTCCGGCATATTTCTTCCATCAGATTTTTAGCTTTTGTAATACATCCCATCACCGTTTGCACATCGTCAGCATCTGGATTATCCCACAAACGAGCCAGTGAGAAACGGTTGTACGAAAAGTACCAACGGTTATTTTTATAGATTGCATCAAGCCAATGAGGATAAATCTGAAGCTGTACATCGTGTCCTTCACGAATTAGCCAGCGAATCTGTTTTTCAATTATCTCGCGGTCAAAACGAAGGTCCTTCACTTCGCTTTCCAACTCCTTTAAACGGTAAAAGTGCATGATATCCCAGAAAATGGTCATTTTGCATCCATACTCTCTTAAAACTTCCGCGATACGCCGGGTTGGACGAATCATGCAATTCTCAACCGTTCCGGGATCACTCCCGAAAAACAATTCATAATCAACTGTAAGAACCAGGTTCTTCATTCAGCTATATATTGAAAATTACCATTCCCTGATTATGAATTAAAGACACACAGATTATTCTTCAATTCATAATCTAAACTCAATAAATTAGTGACATGTCAATCATAATTAGAAGCTAGTGCTTAGTTGTTAGTTCCTATCTGTTAGCTGTCAGGAGCTAAGAACCAGAAACTACAAAACTTCTGCCTTCTGCCTATTTGCTGCTAACTTGTCACTAGAACTAAGCCCATTATTCAGGTTGTTAAATTGCTTTTTTGAGACTGTAAAATAAAACAATTTTTTACGTATACAGGCTATCACAGGTATAAGGAAAGTGCCATTTTATCAAAAATAAACAAAAACAAAGACGCATCCTATTTACACAGCTGAATTTAACTGCATTAACAGAAATGCGTCCGTTTTTTATTAATCAACAATCTACATTGAAATATTCCAATGCCTTATTAAATCCAGCCTGAAAAATTATTATGTTCTGGACAGGCTAATATTTTAGAAATGTTCAGGTTATAGACCAAACTCTTTCCGAATAACATCCACGTAATCAAGTTTTTCCCACGTAAAGAATTCAACTTCTTTCTCTAACTCTACGCCATTTTCCCAAACTTTCACTTTTTCTTTATATGGTTTACGTCCCATGTGACCATATGCTGCAGTGGGTTCAAAAATTGGATTTTTCAAACCAAATCGCTTTATAATTATGCCCGGACGCAAATCAAACAGTTTTTGAATACGTGAAGCAATTTCGCCATCGTTCATTTTTACTTTGGCAGACCCATAGGTGTTTACATATAAACCTACAGGCTCGGCCACCCCAATGGCATAGGCTACCTGAACCAAAACCTCATCGGCCACACCTGCGGCTACCATGTTTTTGGCAATATGGCGAGCAGCATAAGCTGCAGACCGGTCAACTTTGGAGCTGTCTTTTCCGGAAAAAGCACCACCACCATGAGCACCTTTGCCACCATAGGTATCAACAATAATTTTGCGGCCTGTTAAGCCGGTATCGCCATGTGGGCCACCAATAACAAATTTCCCGGTTGGGTTCACATGCAAAATATAATGATCGAACAAACCGGCGATGTCAGAATTGAGTTTCTTCTTAACTCTTGGGATTAAAATATTTTGCACATCCTTTTTAATGGTTGCCTGCATAGTATCATCATCGGCAAAGGGGTCGTGTTGCGTTGAAACAACAATGGTGTGCACCCTAATTGGGGTGTTGTCATCGCTGTATTCAAGTGTAACCTGCGATTTTGAATCGGGACGCAGGTAAGTCATTACTTTCCCTTCTTTTCGTATGGCTGCCAACTCCATCAAAAGTAAATGCGATAAATGCAGCGGCAAAGGCATATATTCTTCGGTATCCTTACATGCATAACCAAACATCATGCCCTGGTCGCCAGCTCCCTGGGTTTCTTCACTTTCCCGATCAACGCCACGATTAATATCCGCCGATTGTTCATGAATGGAAGAAATTACACCACACGAACCTGAATCGAACATATATTCAGCCTTGGTATAACCAATGCGTTCAATTACCCGACGTGCAATGTTCTGAACCGGTACGTATCCAGTGGTTTTTACCTCACCACTTAAAACCACCAGCCCAGTGGTTACCAAGGTTTCACAGGCAACACGCGAATTTGAATCCTGCCTTAAAAACTCATCCAGCAAAGCATCAGAAATCTGATCAGCTACTTTATCAGGATGCCCTTCCGAAACTGATTCGGATGTAAATAAATATCCCATAAACATAAAATTATTGCGCCTTATAAATAAAGCAATTAAACACTTAAAAAGGTGTAAAGGGACAGCAGAAGAGAAGTCAAAAACATGCGTTTTAGCACTTTTTTTGAGTGGTTGCAATCGGCCAAATCCCTCCACTTAATACATTGCAAAGTAACATCTTTTTTTTATATTGGAAAAATTTTCAATGTTAACTATTGTCTCGTGTATCATAATTAGAAGAATGTTGTTGGTTATTAACCCTTAGTTCTTACATCTTAGTTCCTGAAAACTATGAACTACCATGGATGAACGCTATGTATAACAGATTCAAAATCTGTTAAGAACTCATAAACCGATTCTTTTTTGCATTTTTTTGAAACAGATATTTGGAGGATGTAATTTTTACTCTATCTTTGCATCCGCAAATTAAAAAAGATCCAGACAGGATTTTAATGGTCCCTTCGTCTAGGGGTTAGGACGCAAGATTTTCATTCTTGAAACAGGGGTTCGATTCCCCTAGGGACTGCAAATAAAAAAACAAAAGTACCTATTTTATACTTAGAAAAGATGGCAAATCATCAGTCAGCAAAGAAAAGAATCAGGCAAACTGAAACCCGCAATGTTCACAATAAGTATTACGCTAAAACAACCCGTAATGCAGTTAAAGCTTTGCGTAGCACCACGGTAAAAGAGGAAGCAACTGCCTTGTATCCAAAAGTAGTTGCCATGCTCGATAAGCTTGCCAAAAAGAATGTAATTCATAAAAACAAAGCTTCGAACCTAAAGTCGAGCCTTGCCAAGCACATTAACAGCTTAGCATAAGCTACGCTGATTAAGGTCCCTTCGTCTAGGGGTTAGGACGCAAGATTTTCATTCTTGAAACAGGGGTTCGATTCCCCTAGGGACTGCCAGGTCTTTCCAAAACGGAAAGGCCTTTTTTTGTTGGTGTTAATTGGCCCCTATTTACAATTTGTATTACTTTTTGTAGATTGAGACCAAAACATTGTATGGCTGAATATTATAAAATTGGCATTAAAGAACTGGCGGTTGAAGATCGTCCCCGCGAAAAAATGATTCAAAAAGGCATTGCCTCATTATCCGATGCAGAATTGGTAGCCATACTCATTGGCTCGGGCAGCACTAAAGAATCGGCCGTTGAACTGGCACGAAAAATTATGGCCGGGTTTAAAAATAATCTTAACGAATTGGGTAAAGCCACCATCGAAGATTTAAAAAACAGGTTTCATGGTGTTGGGGAAGCAAAAGCCGTTAGCATAGTTGCCGCCATGGAACTGGGCCGCAGAAGATTACTTCACCAATCGTTGGAAATGCCTGTGGTTAAAAGCAGTCAGGATGTATTTAACCTGTACCGCCCAGTAATTGCCGATTTGCCTCACGAAGAATTCTGGATAACACTGCTGAACCGCGCCAATAAAGTGCGACACCAGTTCAATATCAGCAAGGGTGGAATAACAGGAACCGTTATTGATGTAAGGTTAATTCTTAAAAAGGCGCTTGAAAATAATGCCTCATCCATTGTTTTGTGTCACAACCACCCTTCGGGCAATACACAACCCAGCGAAGCAGATATCCAGATTACCAAAAAATTAAAAGAAGCCGGTAAAATAATGGAGATTCCGGTGCTCGACCATCTTATTGTAACCGAAAATGGCTACTTTAGTTTTGCCGATGAGGGCCTGCTCTGATTTGATTGTTACTAAACGTTATTTTGTGAATCTGCAACTATTATCTCACCAACAAATCAATAAGGAAAAATGGGATGCCTGTATCAGGCAGAGTTCACACCCATTATTAACAGCCGAAAGCTGGTATCTGGATTTGGCTTCGCCCCATTGGATGGCTATTATTTTTGATGACTATAACGCAGTGATGCCGGTTCCAATTGTTAAGAAAATGGGCCTTTCGTTAATTGTGCAACCATTAAACATTCAGCAACTTGGCATTTTTTCGGCCACCTACATCAGTAAAGAACTCGCCAACGCTTTCTACAGGCTCATTAAAAGGAAACTGTTTCATCTGAACCTGAATAACAAACAGCCGTTACCTGAGGGGTTACATCTAACACTAAAGCAGAACCATACCCTTTGTTTAAATACAGACTATCAGAGTTTAAGAGAAGCGTTCAGTCATAATTGTTCTCGAAATATAAAAAAAGCCAACGGGTACCGGGCTCATCTTAAAACGGACATTTCTCCTGATAGCTTTATACAATTTACCCGGCAACATGCTCAATATCTTGTTAATAACACAGGTCTGAATATTTTAAAAAGAGTCATCAATGAAGCCATCCCACGTAAAAACGGATTCATTATTGGAGTTGCAGATAATGAAGACAAGGTTTTAGCAATGGCCTTTTTTCTTAAGAACAATTATCGCATTACATTTTTGTCGGGCGTTTCTTCTGCCGAAGGGATGAAAAGCAAGTCGATGTTTATGATTATCAATCATATCATAGAAAGCAATTGCAGCCAGCAACTTATGCTCGATTTTGAAGGTTCATCCATTGAAAGCATTGCAAGATTTTACAAGGGCTTTGGCAGTGGCATTGAACCTTATTACCAATGGCAACATCCTCTAATGAAGCTAATTGTGCCAACATTTAAACTTGCAGAAAAAATTAAATGGAAACTAAAATAATCAGAAATATGAATGAGCTTTCTGTCTAATAATCTAAAAACCTAACGATCTATTGTTCTTATTTAAGCCATAAATAATGCCATTCCACCAATATCCATTATTTTTACATCAAAAATCAGTCTGATGGAAATTAAACACATTAATCACGCTCCAAGTCTTTTAAATAAATTCGTAGCCGAAATGCGCGATTGCAGCATTCAGCTTGACCCTTTAAGATTTCGTCGCAACATGGAACGCATTGGTGAAATTTTTGCTTACGAAATCAGCAAAACTTTAACCTATAAAGAACAGCAAGTGCAAACACCGCTTGGCTTTGCAACTGAATTTTTCCCGTGCGAAGATATTGTTTTGGCTTCCATTCTACGTGCCGGCGTACCCTTGCACAACGGGTTGCTAAATTTTTTCGATCGGGCTGAAAATGCTTTTGTATCGGCTTACCGCAAATATACCGACGAAGGCCACTTCGATATCCATATAGAGTACATTTCAGGGCCCGATTTAACCGGTAAAACGCTGATTTTGGCCGACCCAATGCTGGCCACCGGTTCATCGCTCGAACTGGCCTATAATGCCCTGAAAGCAAACGGGCATCCTGCTCATGTGCATTTGGTAAGTATTATTGCAAGTCAGGCAGGTGTTGATTACATTGAAAACATGTTAAAAGATGAGCCGGTAACGCTCTGGCTGGCAGGTGTTGACGAAGAACTCAATGCCAAGTCGTATATTGTTCCAGGCTTGGGCGATGCCGGCGATTTGGCCTATGGTGCTAAACTTTAAATCAAGTGCAACGTTTTACCAAACCCTTATCGGAACATTCATTCAACAGTTTCAGCAAGGGTTTCTTAAAAACCGGATGAATCATTTCTGCCCAACATTCGCATAAAGGCTCCAGCGTAAAGCGACGCAAATGCAGTCTGGGATGAGGCACAGTTAAAGTGTCAGTTTCTATAATACAATCATCAATAAACAAAATATCCAAATCAATGCCACGGGATTCATAAGTTCCGTGGCGTTTTCTTTGTCGCCCCAATATTTTTTCAATGTCCAGCAAAGCCGATAACTGTGCATCAGGTTGTAAACTGGTAATCACTTCCACCACTTGATTAAAGAAGTTACTTTCGGCCTCGAACCCCCATGGCGCACTTTCATAAACCGACGACACTTTAACAATCTCACCAACAAATTTTGGCAATAACTGCATCGTTTTTTCAAAAAGTATCCTGGTCTCCGCTAGGTTGCCTCCAAGTAAAATGAGCGTTCTGTGTGTCATAACTAACTAATTTGCTGTAAAAATAAGCGTCTGTTTAGAGATTATTCTCATTATTAAAACCAAACCTAAACATACAAAGATTCGCGCATAGAAAAAGAATAAAAAAGGAGGTATTGATGTTCCAATGCATTTTTGTAAATTAGCCGTTAGAATTCGAAAAAATTCCTTGTCTCTCAGTAAATTGTAGCCGGATTTGTTTTTGTCTCATTTTTAATCGAACCTTACAGATAAAATTCGGCTAACCCATTAAAAACCATTAACTATGAGTAAATTTTTTAAGTATTTTCTGGCAGTAGTGCTCGGATCATTGGTGTCCGCATTTTTCTTCCTCGTTGGAATCTTCATGTTTATTGGCATTTTAGCCTCGTCGGGGAGTAAAGAAATTTCAGTAAAGGATAATACCATCCTGGTATTGGAACTCAATACTCCCATCAACGAAAGGGCTGTTGAAGATCCATTAAGCGAACTGATGTCAGGCTTATCGGGACAACAGAACCCTATTGGGCTAAATCAGATTTTGGCATCCATTAAAAAAGCCAAGAACGACGACCGGATAAAAGGTATTTACCTGGAATCTGGATTAATGACCGCTGGTTATGCCACCATTGAAGAAATTAGGAATGCCCTCCTCGATTTCAGAGAGTCGGGCAAGTTTGTTTACAGTTATGCGCCCATTTACACTCAGCGGTCGTATTACCTAGCCAGCGCTGGCGATAAAATCTTTTTAAACCCAACTGGAATGCTTGAGTTTAAAGGATTAAGTTCGGTTCACACCTTTTTTAAAGGAACCCTTGAAAAACTTGGGGTAGAAATGCAGGTATTTAAACATGGTGAATTTAAATCGGCTGTAGAACCTTTTCTGCTCGAATCCATGAGCGATGCAGCCAGATTACAGGCTCAAACCTACATCAACTCCATGTGGAACCATATGTTGGTTAAAATGTCGGAATCAAGAGGCGTTAGCGCTGAATCGCTCAACCAGACAGCCAACCTGATGCCCATGTTCCGCGAAGACTCCGTTCTGTTAGCCTCTGGCCTTATTGATGGATTTAAGTACAAGGATGAAATCATTGATATGCTGAAAGAGTTGACAGGCACGGCTCAAAAGGACGATCTGAATGCCATCAACCTTAAAAAATATGCACAGGTATATGTTCCGGGAAAGAAAAAAGGTTTGGAGAAGAATAAAATTGCTGTTATTTATGCCGAAGGCGAAATTGTTGATGGAAGCACAGGAAGTGGCGGCATTCAGGCCGATAAACTTTCCCGCACCATCCGTGAAGCCCGTCGCGACAGTTCAATTAAAGCCATTGTTTTGCGCATTAACTCTCCCGGTGGTTCCGGCTTAGGGTCAGAAATCATCTGGCGCGAAGTTAAACTGGCCAAAGAAACCAAACCTTTTGTGGTTTCAATGAGCGATTTGGCCGCTTCAGGAGGTTATTACATTGCATGTGCTGCCGACAGCATTGTGGCACACCCCAATACCCTGACAGGTAGCATTGGTGTTTTTGGAATGATTCCAAACACAAAAGGTTTACTTAAAAAAATTGGTGTTACTACCGACAGGGTAACAACAAATACCTTTTCGGATATGCCTGCTCTTGACCGACCGTTTACTGCTGATGAAAAAGTTTTGATGCAAGCCTATATAGAGCGCTTTTACGATGTTTTTCTGGTTCGTTGTGCCGATGGAAGAAAAACCACTAAAAATGAAATCGGTAAAGTTGGCGAAGGGCGCGTATGGAGTGGTGAAAATGCCCTTGAAATAAAATTGGTTGACAAACTTGGAGGTATTGATGATGCCATTGCCATAGCTGCCCGAATGGCGAATCTTGAAACTTATCGTATCGAAGAATTACCTGAGATGCTTTCTCCAATTGAACAACTTATTAAAGACCTTTCCGGCGAAGCTTCGGCACGCATTGGAACCATGTTATTTGGAGAAGAATACAAAATTCTGAAAACCGTAAACGACCTAAAAACAGGTTACCCGGTTCAGGCACGCATTCCTTTTGATATCAGTGTAAATTAAACTAAAAAAAGTAGTGTTGAGATAGAATTTTAGCGGATAAATTTAAATACATCGAATTTGTTAAGTTTAATTTGAGTTATAAACAACCGCAAAGGTCGCCCCAATAAAGCTTTTGCAAGGCCTAACAATCAACACCTTGCAACCATGCGAAAAATCATTGCGACCTTTGCGGTTGTCTTTTACTTTTGAAAATCGTTCAATTATTCCTAATCTGATAAAATGGTAAAACTTCGGTTACGCATACTGCTTTTCCCATTTTCGCTCATTTTTGCTGCCATTGCAACCATCCGCAATGTGCTGTTCGATATTGGCATACTCACATCGGTAAAATACAGCATTCCGGTTATTTCGGTTGGCAACCTTACTGTTGGAGGAACGGGCAAAACCCCGCTAACAGAGCTTATTATCAGGCATCTCGAAAAAAACAAACGATGCGCATTGCTTAGCAGAGGCTATGGCCGCCAAACCAAAGGCGTTATAATTGCCAATGAAACATCAGATTATTCAACCATTGGCGACGAGCCCTTTCAGGTTAAATCGAAATTTAAAAACCTTATTGTTGCGGTTGCCGAAAAACGCCGCAGAGGGATGTATGCTTTGCTCAATCTGCCAGAAAAACCGCAAGTGGTTGTATTGGACGATGCCTTTCAACACCGCTATGTGAAACCCGGATTATCGTTATTGGTGATGGATTATTACAGGCCTCTTTGGCAAGATTTATGTTTGCCGGCCGGAAACCTTCGCGAGCCCAAAAGAGGCATCCAAAGAGCAGATTTAATAGTTGTGAATAAATGCCCTGATTCATTATCAAAAAATGAAGCGCTTTTTATTCAGCGTAAGCTTAAAGTAGCCAACGAAGACCAGATTTTCTTTACCACCATAAAATATGGTAACCCTGTACCTTTAAACCCACAGCCGGAATTGTTTCAACAATTGATAGCCTTGCCGGGCAAATCCATCGTAGCGGTGGCAGGCATTGGAAATCCGGAACCATTTTTTAAAATGACAGAAAACTTTTTGGTTCCTGTTAAAAAACTACGGTTCCCCGACCATCATGATTTCTCAGTTACAGACCTTAAAAAGATGGAGCAATTATGTTTTGAGAATGAGGATTCTCCGGCGATTATTATTACCACCGAGAAAGACGCTCAAAGGTTAGCTGCATCAAAATCATTGTCTGAGAGATTATTGAAAAATATTTGGTATATTCCCATCGAGCTTGTTTTTTTGTTCGATGCTCAAAATCGTTTTAATAGTAAATTAGATACATATGTTGGAGAAAATTAACGAAACGGCCCGGTTTCTCATGGGCATTCAAAAAACTAATCCGCAAATAGGAATCATTCTGGGTACCGGACTGGGCGGACTGGTAAAAGAAATTGATATTGAAAAAACCATACCTTACGAGGATATTCCAAACTTTCCGGTTTCTACGGTTGAAGGACACAACGGTCAGTTAATTTTCGGAAAAATAAACGGAAAACCGGTTATGGCTATGCAAGGCCGGTTTCATTACTACGAAGGATACACCATGAAGGAGGTTACTTTTCCGGTTCGCGTGATGAAACAAATGGGCATTAAATACCTGGTGGTATCCAATGCCAGCGGTGGTTTAAACCCCGACTTTAAGGTGGGCGATATAATGCTGATAGAAGACCACATAAATATGTTTGGCGATAATCCGCTAATGGGAAAAAACATTGCAGAACTCGGCCCCCGCTTCCCCGATATGAGCCAGCCTTACAGTCATGAACTTATAGCCAGAGCCAAAGATATTGCTTATAAAAACAACATCTTCCTTAAGCAGGGCGTTTATGTGGGAACCGCGGGCCCAACCTTCGAAACTCCCGCAGAGTATAAATTTTTTAGAATCATTGGAGGCGATACGGTTGGTATGTCAACTGTACCTGAGGTAATTGTTGCCCGCCACATGGATATGACTTGTTTTGGCGTATCTATTATAACCGATTCGGGAGTTCCCGGGCAAATTGTTGAAATTTCGCACGAAGAGGTTCAAAAAGTGGCTGCTGCCGCCGAACCAAAAATGACAAAAGTTATTGCCGAACTAATTGGTACCCTATAAGTAATAGCAATACATAAGAAACCCGCAAAGAATGCCTTTACTGCAATCTTTGCGGGTTTTGTTTTACGGTTTATTGAAACCCCTTTTAAAGCTTTAGGGCAACCTGAGCATGCTCTGGCAATGCCCTAAACAATGTTTTAGCATCATCGGCCGAAACCTCAATCATAATAATTGGCACATACTCGGGCAGGCTTCCTTTAAACAATACCGACAGGCGTTGTTTAAAAAGATAAAGGTTTTGACGGGCTATATACACCAACCGGTCAAATCCACCTTCTTCGTGAGGCATTACAACAATACGGATGCCCGAATCGAGGTGAAGCGTAAAGAAAGCAGCCTGGCGCGTTACCACCGGCAACTCATCATCGTCTAAAGCTGCTTCGGTTGTATCGCGTGGTGCTTGTTTTACTGTAATTGGCTCTTTTTCAATGGTTGCGTTGTAGGATACTACGCGGGCAGGCGATCTGAGGAGGTTCGACAAGGCTTCGGGCTTTAATGCTCTCAACAATGGAGAAACCCGGAATCCTTCCAGCGGAGCTTCAAAAACAACCACCCCACCCATTTCAAGTGTAGCAATGGTATCATTCAAATTGACAGACAAGGATATGGAATCAACCTTCGACATGGTATGCCGGGCTTCAAGAAAAGCAATATGATAGGGAACAAAAGAAACAGGTGAAGCCTCATCGTCGGAGGTGCCATAAGTGCGGTTATACGATTGAAGTGTATAATTGGCCGAAATCATACTAATGGTAAAATACCCCAATGAGAAGGCAAATAATAGTATGATGATTCCAATAAAAATCTTCTGCAACAAAGATTTCTTTTTCGCTTTGGTTAATCCTTCGGTAGAATTACTATCCATTCAATATTGGTTTAAATCAAAAAATAAAAACTTTAGCGCCTATGGGCAAAGTACGAAAAACAACTTCCAGATCATCATCGCCCAAACGCACACAACCATGAGTTACAGGCATCCCTAAAAATCGTTGGTACAAGGTTCCGTGTATGAGATAGCCATCACCCAGGCTCAAGGCATAGTCGCCCAGCACACCATATTCAAACCGAGATGCATGCCCTGCCGGAGGAACTGGCAATCCTTCTTCTATAAAAGCCCAATCGGGTTTGCGCCAAACCGGATTTGTAACTTTACCCTGAATGCGAAAAATGCCCTTTGGCGTTTTGAACATCCACTCACGTTCATCATCTTTTACAAGCTTAACATAACTCCCGGTTGAACAATTTCCTTCACGAACCAGCTCTCTTTTATTGTAAAGCCTGAAAGTATTGGTAGTTGTGTTAATTACGATATAAGCGCCTCTGGGGGTTGCAGCTTCAAGCCGTTTGGCCATGCGGTCGGCCTCTTTCTCCATTTTTTGTTTGGCTACTTCATCCTCGTCGGGGGCAGTATAATTTAACGCCGAGTACTTTAACGATAAATATCCGTTTACCATCGACGGCGTATAAACCAATATTATAAATGGCAGAAACACTAAAACCAACCAAAACAAAATAATACCGGTGTATCGGAGGATTTTTTTAAATGGTATTTCCTTTAAAAACTCGCTCGCTTTATTCAGAACCGGATTTAAATATTTCTCTTTCCAATCCATATTTAACAGATTAAATCAAAAACATCAACTCATTCATCATCATTAGCAGCCTTGAGGGTTTCTCTGGTTTTCAGCTGGTCCCACGAAACCAGTGAGCCAACTATAAATACCGGAGTACCAACATCGGCCAGTGGATAAATTTTATCCATATCTTTATCAGTTAAGGCAACACAACCATCAGTCCAGTCGGTGCCTTTTCCTCCGCCGCCATGAATTTCAATAAGGCCGCCAATCTGGGCTGTTTTGGGAATAACACCATTGGCTTTATTGCTATTGAATCGTGCTTTATCTTCTTCGTTCGGATAATTGATTAACAGTGCTTTATAGTAAATTGTTTGCGAACCTTTCAGTTTTTTTGTAACATAATATTTCCCTTCGGGGGTTGATTTATCGCCCTGCTTATTTTTGTCTCCCACCCAATTTCTTCCTAATTCGGAATTAAAAGCATGCGAAATTTTACCATTTTTATATACATAGCATTTTCGGGCAATCTTATCAACCATAATAATCCTACGCGAATGAGACAATTGCAACGCCTCTTTGTTTAACTTTTCCCAATTTTTAAATGATTCAAAGTAATTATTGAGTTTCTTCTTTCCAAAATCATATGCCTGACTAATCAGTTCAGAAGCATCCTTCGCTTTGTTGTATGCTTTGGAAAACTCACCTTTATCGCCCGAACGTTGCGATTCAGTAAAAAGAATACGGCCTTTTACAAATTTGTTTCGTATATCTTCGGGAAGTGGTAAAAACGAATAATACGATTCAAAGTCCTTTATTTTTGATGATAACTGTTCAGCCAGTTTTTCAAAATCCTTCTGGAAACGATCGCGATGTTCGCCTGCCTTTTTTATAGCCAGATTAACTTTTTCTTCGGCATTGGCTGCCATCGAAATTACCTGGTCGTAATCACGGACGAAATACCATCTTTCATTTTCCTTTCGCCACATTTGCATGGCTTTTTGGTACATCTCTTCACTTTCATGAAATAATGAAGATGCGTAAACAAAAGCGTGCCGCAATCGTGCGTTGGAAATGGCCTCAGAGGCACTTCTAAGGGCAATAGCCGTATTTTCTCCGGCAACTTTTTGCTTGTGCCATTTTAAGCCGGTAATAACAATAACCAATACAAATACAAAACTTACTACACCTATTATCCAGAATTTCTTCATCTATTCCCACTTTCATGCCAGTTATATTCCGGCATCGTATTAAACCTGCAGTTTCAACTTAAACATCTGTTCCATAAAAAACCCCGGGAAAACAAGCCCGGGGTCGTTTTATCGGACAAAAACAAAGTTTCTATCTTTTTTTAGTTTTTGCAATAGCTGCATTTAATTCTTCATTAATAGAAACAGCTTTATCGTTGGCAGCTTTAGCTTTATCGGCAGCACCAATAAAGTTACCACCTTCAACCAAAGAAGCAGCTTCGGCAACAGCAGCCTCAACAGCAGCTAAATCAGCTTTAATAGCTTCAAGCGCAGCTTTACCTTCTTTTCCTTTGGGAGCTTTTTCTACTAATTCCTGATTTTGTGCAATTAAACCTTTTACTGATTCAATAGCAGCAAGCGCTTCTTCTTTTAACTCAGCTTTGCGGGCTTCAGTATCTGTAACCATTTGAGCAGCGGCAGCAGATACTTCACTTAATTTTGATTTAGCCTCATCATAGTTAGAAAAGAATTTTGATTTTTGCTCTTCAACCATAACGGTAGCAGCGTCTAAAGAACCAAGCAAACCAGTAAAAGCTTCTGGTAAATAAACATCAGCACCAGCAGCTTTAGCAGCTTCAACAGCAGCTTTAGCAGCGTCTACCTCAACTTGAGGATACTTGGCACATGAAGAAAAAACAAGAACCATTGCAATGGTCAACAGACCGAATACACTTTTTTTCATAATAATTAAACCTCCAGTAATTGATTAGTTTATCGTTTATTTATACTCCTGTTATGAGATGACTTATGTCATTTTTATAAAGGATTCGATATTAAGACGAAGTAATTTTAAAAAGTAACGCAGAAACCAATAAAAAAATTGCTAACGATTATAAAAAAATAAAATGCCATTTTAAACTAAATGATAATATTAAGTAGGTCATAAATTTACGAAATGTTCTTATTAACGTCAATAGCTGATTAAAACGGATTATAAACAGGCTTCTTTCTCATTACTTTTTGCTAATATTGCCTTGCAAAACCAAAGCAAATCAACCAAACACCTGCACATGCGATCCGACCATCATCTACATATGAAAGATGAGGAGATAATTAAGAAAATAGTTGAGGATAATAATCCCCAACTGTTTGAAATTATTTATAACCGTTATTATCGCAGGGTTGTTGATAAATGCCACAGCATGCTTAAAGATAAAAACCTTGCCGAAGAATCAGCCAACGACATTTTATCTAAAGCTTTTGAAAAACTAGAGAAATTTAAGGGTCAGTCGACCTTCTCTTCATGGCTGTATTCTATTACTTATAACCATTGCATTGATTACCTGAGGCTGAAAAAAAGGTTGCATTATCCAAACTGGAACAAAAACAACAATATTCCTGAAATCATTGATGATGCAGAAGAAGACTTCCCTGAGATTTCTTTTTCACATCTGAACAAAGTGTTAGAGATGATTCATCCTGAAGAAAAGGCTCTTCTTTTAATGCGTTACGAATACAATCTACCTATTAAACAAATAGGCGATTCATTGAGGATTAGCGAAAGCGCAGCAAAAATGAGGATTAAAAGAGCAAAGGCGAGAGTGTTGTATCATTTTAAGAACATTGAAGAAGATAGTCAAATTTAAATCGTAAATCAAATTAATGAGAATAAAGTATTGTATAATAGTAACGATAGCAATTTTTGGAAGTGGAACACACCTGCTTTAAAAGCAGGTCACAAATAGGCTTAGTTGAAGCCCCCAAAAAATAGATTCATGAAAAGGTTATTACATAAAATTTTAGGTGGAGATACCATTTCTCCAACACCTGCAGCAAAAAAATGCTTTAATACTACTTTCAAAAACGCCAAAAGTATTGAATGGAGCCAAATTGAAAACGGGTATGAAGCCATATTTTATATTAAGGAGCAGGAGTACATCTCGCACATCACTAAAGAAGGTGTGCTAACAGAATACCGAATCAACCTTAGCCCCTCTAATTTACCTGATATTATTAAAGTTGCTGCCGCTACGCATGGCGAAATAATGAATGCCATCAGTATTCACCAACCGGGAAACGAAATCACCTATGAATTGATTACCCGAAACACTGAACTCGATCGCTTTACCGTTTTATTTCATGCTGATGGCTCAATATTAAAGAAAAATAAACTCTAAAAAAAGCACACTTCAAACATCCGGAGAGTCAATTATAAAACCACCATCACACTTTTATGGCCGACCTGAACCAAGCACAGCAACTTTTCGGGTTTCGCTTACCTTCCCGCTTAAACTGAAGCTTCTCACCCAAATAACATATATGCCGGTTGCGCATCTGCCACCTTGGTCATTTAATCCATCCCAGGTAAAAAACCCGTCTGTTCCAACCATCTGATTGTTTATTAAATGCCTTACAGGTTTTCCTTCGCGGTTAAAAATGGTAACACTACAGGTGTATCCTGGCTCCAAAAATGAATATCTAATCATCAAAAGGTCATTCATCCCATCCTGATTGGGAAAAAACACTTCGGGCTCAACAGATATAAAGTCGCTATCTGAAACAGTTTCTGCAACCACCATCTGCGAATTTCTCATCCCGGGGGTTCCATAACCGCTTGAAGCCGATGCCGAATGCCAGTTTGACTTACTTTGTGTGGGTGCATTTACATCAATTCTTTCAAGAGCAACGCCTTTCTTGCTTGCCAACAAACTAAAATGCATGTTTTCATGATAATCGAACCTGTCAAGCAAATGTCCGCTTATATCAGTCACAAATACAGTTCCCTCTTTAGTCAGATAATTTGGCAATTCGGTCAAATGGATTACAGATCTGTTGTCTTCCACAAAATAGTTATTCATTAGCCAGTTTCTATCAGGGGTAAAAGCCAAATACTTTTCAGGTAAAAAAAGGCGCTTTTCTGGCGATAACCTTACTAATTTCTCCGGATCTCCATTTGACCCTGCCCTGGCAATATAAATCTCTGATAAATCAAGTACCTTTCCCGACCTGTTATACAATTCCAAATAATCAGAGCCATTGGTTGGGGGATCGTAAAGCAATTCGTTAACAACCAAATCTCCTGCCTCGGGCTTTTCGGGCCAGCCAAAATGCAGGCCGCTGTATCCGATTAAAACATTTCCGGCCAAATCAACAGGAGAATTATTAAACTTCAATTTAAAAACTGTTTTTTCAGGCAATTCATTCTGGAAACAAACTTCTGTTTCCTTAAGAAAAACTTCCTCGGCTTTACAAGAAGTAACTATTAAATTAGTTGGCTCCACTGAGGGCTGGTATAAATCTAAACAGCCAGTCATTCCCATAGGTTCTGAAAACTCTATTACCAAACAATTTTTCGACTTCAGATAGTATCCAATTATTTCAGGCGCCTTGGCATCTGGAAAACTTGCAGCAACAGAATTAGGCCTTCCCGGTGTTCCTCCTGATTCATGATTACTAAAACCCCAGTTTTCCCAATCGCCCGATAAATTATCAGAATCTTTAATTTCAAGCGACCATCCACCTTCCTGTTTAAAACCATAGGCCCCCATTCCCGGATTGTATCTTAACGATGACATTACATTTCCAAACTTGTTGCGCAACACAATATCGCCTCCGGTATTTGGCAACAATGGCCAACTGGTAAGTGCCAAACGGTTGGAAATAAACGACCATTCGCTGGTTTGTGTGGAGGGTACCAGTAATAAATAATCGTGGGGGAAAAGTAAATAATTCCCCAATACGGTTTCACGTGTTCCAACAGAAAGTTTCCAGCCATTCATCTGAATGGGATACTGACTTCTGTTGTAAAGTTCTATATATTCCGAATCGGGCAGCATCACCACCGGCGAGGGGTCGGCCATTACTTCGCTAATAACCACATCAAACCGCCCGGGCAAATAAAAAAACAAATCGTAGGGGCCTTGGTCAATGGTATCGCCATTCACCGAAACAATTCTGTTAAATAAAAACTGGAGAATCTCACCATTTGGAAAATCATCATCCAAAAGGAGATTAATACAATCGGGCCCGGCTGATGATATACCATTTATGGCAGGGCCGGAGTTCACCCATTTAATGTTATCAGTGGTAATATTGGTGTGATTGATGAGCCGGCTAAAACAAAGCCTTATGTTTCTCTTATCTATTACCTCCTTTAACGACAAAACAGCGGGTTGGTAAGTATAAGAGAATTCCGTATCCGGCATAATATTGTCATCTGAATCCGTTAATCCTGATATTAGCAAAGTTCCTCCACTCAGGTTAGGTAAACCATCTTTAATCTGCAACTTAATGGCATACTCATCGCCCGGAACCGTAAAAATTTCAGGCATTTTAGCACTTCGGTTAAACAAAAACCGATTTACCGACAATTGAAGTTTGTTTACTGATTTGGAAAAACGTAACAATATGCTGTAACGGTTCAGAACCTCAAAATGGCTCACTGCCGCAGGGATGGTGTCTTTATAGGCTTCGCCCGAAACCATAATATCGTCGAAATAAAAAAGCGTACTTCGGGTTGATGTGTAGTGACAACTTAATCCAAACCATGAGGCCTCCATTCCCTGCGAATTTTGAAAACGGTCCTCTTCTATCCATCCTTCTCCCATATTGACTTCAAGAATAAACAGCCCACCTTTTTTACGGATAACCCTTACTCTGGCATCAACATTATTCAGATTTAATCTTCCGGCCTGACCCTCGATGAGTCTTCGGTTTACGCCCATCTTGCGCTCCCAAAGGGATATATTATCAGCAGTGGTACCAAGCACCAGGTAAAAAGCATTTCCCAAAACGGGATAATCGGGAAATTGAGTTGCCAGATAAACCTGTGCATAATTTGATGAAGAAGGATTAAATCCCATTCTGATGCGAAACTGCCAAACAGCATTTTCCATCGACTCCGACCTGGTAAATAACCAGGCTTCACCATCGACAGCCGGTGCAAAAAGTTGCAACATCCCAATGGCAGATTCAACTCTGAACTTGTCGGTGGTTCCAATCCATTCAGGATTGCTCGAAAAATTTCCATCAGAAAAATCATCAATTACCTGCGCCTGCACAAGATTCCATGGAAATATCAAAATAATAAAAATCCATCGCATGGGGTAAGTAATTATAAATTAATTGCCTACTTTTGTGAAAATTATGTAGTAGAAGGGGTTCAAAAACCTTCCAACTACAAGTTATGTAATTTTTATTTTATTTTAAAGTCTAACTATTAAAATGAGCAGGAATGAGAGTAGCAATCGTTGGCGTTAGCGGAGCTGTTGGCCAGGAGTTTCTCCGCGTACTGGAAGAACGGAATTTTCCGATGGATGAACTGGTGCTGTTTGGTTCGGCACGGAGTGCAGGTAAAGTGTATAAGTTTAAGGGCAAAGACCTTGTAGTAAAAGAACTTAAGCACAACGACGATTTTAAGGGCATTGATATCGCTTTAACATCGGCAGGCGCATCTACATCTAAAGAGTACGCAGAAACTATTACCAAGCATGGCGCTGTTATGATTGATAACTCAAGTGCTTTTCGTTACGATGAAGACATACCATTGGTGGTTCCTGAAGTAAATGCTGAAGATGCCTTGGTGCGTCCCCGTAATATAATTGCAAATCCAAATTGTTCTACCATTCAAATGGTGGTGGCTTTAAAACCCATCGAAAACTTATCGAAAATCAAACGTGTGCATGTGGCTACCTACCAGGCTGCCAGCGGTGCAGGCGCCCAAGGAATTGCCGAGTTGGAAACACAGGTTAAGCAAATTGCCAACGGCGAAGAACCAACCATCAGTAAGTTTCCCTACCAGTTGGCAATGAATATTATCCCACAAATTGATGTTTTCCTTGATAACGATTACACCAAGGAAGAAATGAAAATGAACTGGGAAACCAAGAAAATTATGCATACCGATGCCGAGGTTTCCGCAACCTGCATCCGCATACCTGTTGCCAGAGCTCACTCTGAGGCTGTGTGGGTTGAAACCGAGAAGGAACTTTCCATTGAAGACGTTAGAAAAGCCATGGAAAACTTTGAAGGTTTAACGGTTTTGGATGTTCCAGGCGAGAAAAAATACCCAATGCCATTGTTTGTGTCTGGCGAGGATGATGTTTTTGTAGGACGTTTGAGAAAAGACGTTGCCAACAAAAACGGTATTACCTTCTGGTGCGTTGGCGATCAAATTAAAAAGGGTGCCGCATTAAATGCAGTACAAATAGCCGAATACCTGATTAAAGTTGGTTCGGTTAAATAAATCATTGTTAAAAAAAGAGGGGGTTGCTCTGATGCATACCCCCTCTTTTTTATTTCTGGAATTTTTGTAACGACTCAACGTCTATACTTAGCAAATCCTCAAGCGTTAAAGCCAGAAGATCTTCCAGTATCATTTCAATTTTCAGTTCCTTTTCCCCTCCACAAGCAACTGAAATACGTTTATAGCCATCCTTCTCAAAAACCAGAATTACATCTGCTGATGCTACTTTAATTTCAAAACGTCCTTCCAAATTAGTAGTAGCTTTAATTGAATCTCCATCAACTACAACTGCCACATCGGCCACGTTATTACCTAAATTGCTTTTTACCTGCCCCTTAACAGTGGTATTTTGCCCAAAAACCAAAACAAATGATAACAACCCAAATACCATTGTCAACATCATTCTTCTTAAAGCCATAATAATTTCAAATTAAATAATTAGTTGTTTTTTATTTGCTCCAGCAGAAACGAAAATTTATAAAAAAGGTTACCTGAAGGTTGAAAGCAACAAAATTTTTAATAAGTACTTTTAATTGATTTACTGAATCTTAAATGAGTTACAATAAACCAAACTTAACATAAAAGCCTTCCGGTTTATGATTAATTAACACCTTAAGTCTATCATAGCTATCTAATTATTAGGCCATTTGTAAAAAAGGTAAACTAAGCAACCGAACCTTATAATCAGAAACAAAATCGAGTTGATTGGCGCTACCAGATTTCATTATTTTTTGTTAACTTAGCCTATGGAAAATCTCAAACAAATAATTTCCATATGCAAAGAGCATCCGCTATTGGCAGACAAACACAGATGAATTGAAAATCGACGAAGCCAAAATTCATCATGCGAGATATTTCCAGCCGTATTAATAAAAATTATTTCCGGATGAAATCTGATATTGAAATTGCCCAAAGCCATAAATTACTACCGATTACTGAAATAGCACAAAAGCTGGGCTTGTCAAAAGAAGTGTTGGAGCCTTATGGTCACTACAAAGCCAAGCTTCCACTGTCGCTCATCAATCCGGAGAAAATGACGGGTAAGAAACTCATTTTGGTTTCAGCCATTTCTCCAACTCCTGCCGGCGAAGGAAAAACCACTATTTCCATCGGACTAAGTGAGGGTCTCAATAAAATCGGAAAGAAAACCACTGTAGTTCTGCGGGAGCCAAGTCTTGGTCCTGTGTTTGGTATAAAGGGCGGAGCTACAGGTGGTGGTTATGCTCAGGTGGTTCCTATGGAAGACATTAACCTTCATTTTACCGGCGACTTCTCAGCCGTTGAAAAAGCGAATAACCTGCTTGCTGCATTAATCGATAACAATATCCAAAATAAAAAATCAACTCTGGGTATTGACCCTCGTACTGTTCACTGGAAAAGGGTGATGGACATGAACGACCGATCGCTCAGGCACATTATTGTTGGTTTGGGTGGCACCACATCAGGCGTACCGAGGGAAACAGGATTCGACATTACCGCGGCATCGGAAGTTATGGCCATATTATGCTTATCCGAGAATTTTGAGGATCTTAAAAATCGTATAGGCAATATATTTATTGGATTCACTTTTGATAAAAAGCCTGTTTATGCCCGCGATTTAAAGGCTCAGGGCGCCATGGCAGCTTTGCTTAAAGATGCCATAAAACCCAACCTGGTACAAACACTGGAAGGGAATCCGGCTATAATACATGGTGGCCCGTTTGCCAATATTGCCCAAGGAACCAATTCAGTTTTAGCAACAAAAATGGGCCTTTCGTTGTCGGACTATGTGGTGACTGAAGCAGGATTTGGCTTTGATTTGGGAGCAGAAAAGTTTCTTGACATTAAATGTGTTTCAGCGGGTATAGAGCCCGATGCTGCGGTTTTAGTGGCTACTGTCAGAGCACTGAAATATCACGGCGAAGTACCTTTGCCCAACATTAAAGCACCAAACCCCCAGGCAGTCGAAAAAGGGTTGGGGAATCTGGAAAAACATGTTGAAAACATGCGTAAGTTCAACATTTGCCCAGTGGTAGCCATCAACCATTTTGCCGATGATACCGATGAAGAGATTGAAGTTATTAAACGCAAATGCAAAGAAATAGGTGTACAGGTGGCAGTGGCAAAAGTTCACGCCAATGGAGGAGAAGGTGCTGTAGAGTTGGCCAAAATAGTAAGTCAGGTGGCTGAATCGTGCAGTTCAAAACTAAAACCGCTGTACGAGTGGGGCTGGCCTATTGAAAAGAAAATTGAAACCATTGCTAAAAGCATATATGGTGCCTCGGCCATTGATTATACTCCACAGGCTCTTACCGATCTAAAGAAGATTGAAGGCCTTGGGCTTCAGCACTTGCCTGTATGCATAGCCAAAACTCAGAAATCCTTATCCGACAATCCAAAGCTGCTGGGTCGCCCTCAGGATTTTGTAGTAACAGTAAGAGAAATTGAAATTGCAGCCGGGGCCGGGTTTATTATACCTATTACAGGAAATATTATGCGCATGCCGGGATTACCTGAAAACCCTGCTGCTGAAACCATTGATATAGATGAGAAAGGTAAGATTACCGGACTATTTTAAGATTTAAGATATTTTCATAGCCCACTAGTGTGATAATTCTTTAGTTCGTTTCCTTATTTTTAATAATAATCTTCTTTATTATATGAATGTTATGTTATGATTTATAGTATACTAAATTACTAATCGCTACACCAGGTGTCAAATTCATTAATTTCAAAATAACCTCTAAAAGCATTTATCATTCATCATCCAACTATTACACATTAAGAGCAGTGGCATCATCGCACAATAAATTGACAGTTTGCACTTTAGGGTATTTATATCTTAAGTTCATACTACCATTATTACGTTTTAGCCTCGCAGAGAAAAAATCTAAAAAGCGATAAACAGTAAAATTGTTAGAATTTTATATATATATTTTGTTATTGTTGTTATTTGCAATAAATCATTTCTAATTGTCAATAAATAATATTAATTCGAAACTTTCAGCTTCTGCAAGACCTCTGATTAAAGAAATTTTTATTTATTTGGTTTGATTTTCCCCTCCTACCAAAAATTGACTTATATATCTGTTTGTCTGAACATTGCTGGCCTAGTCAATTTTTTATCAATAACAATCTTTAACCCTACGTTTTTTTTATTATAAAATCTTATTGATATATTTACAGTCTGTAATGGCAGAGAGCTGCCAAAACACATTTAATACATTTATTGTAAGCAATTCTAATTTCCTCAAGGTATCAATTACTTTTTTAAAGGCTTAGAAAACCTTCATGATATGAATTTTATTCTTTTATAAATTATATCATAAACGTGTCGCCAAAGCTCAATTAAATCAGGAATGTGAATTGGACTTGTTCTTGCTGGATTACACCAAAAAAGAGATGGTGCAATTCGGCCTAAAAGAATACACCGCAACTGAAATTCTAAAGATTTGGCAAAATATGTTAATTTTTTCAAATTTGAATTCCATTGCATTATAGAGTTCTTTGCCCTAACAACAGTAAAGAACTTAACAACGACAACAACTGACAACTAAATAACAATTAACTAACTATTATGACAAATTTAGATTTAAGGACGTACGGCATTAAGGACGTACGGGAAATCGTGTACAATCCATCGTACGAACAATTATTTGAGGAGGAAACAAAGCCCGGATTGGAAGGTTTTGAAAAGGGACAGGTTACCGAACTGGGCGCTGTTAATGTTATGACCGGCATTTTTACCGGACGTTCGCCTAAAGATAAGTTCATAGTTAAGGATGCCACCACTGAGAATACAATCTGGTGGACTTCAGAAAAATCGAAAAACGACAACAAGCCAACCACACCAGAAGTTTGGAAAGAACTGAAAGAAATAACCACTAAACAACTTTCGGGAAAAAGACTTTTTGTGGTGGATACCTTTTGCGGTGCCAACCCCGACTCAAGATTAAAGGTTCGCTTTATAATGGAGGTTGCCTGGCAAGCCCATTTTGTTAAGAATATGTTCATTCGTCCAACCGAGGAAGAACTGGCTAATTACGGAGAACCTGATTTTGTATCGCTCAATGCTTCCAAAACAACCAATCCAAATTGGAAAGAACATGGTTTAAACTCAGAAGTGTATACCGTTTTTAACCTCACTGAGAAAATGCACGTGGTTGGTGGCACCTGGTATGGCGGTGAAATGAAAAAGGGAATGTTTGCTATGATGAACTATTACCTGCCTCTGAATGGCATGGCTTCTATGCACTGCTCGGCCAACGTAGGTAAAGATGGCGATGTGGCTATTTTCTTTGGTCTGTCGGGGACCGGCAAAACCACTCTGTCGACCGATCCGAAACGCAAACTGATTGGTGACGATGAACATGGTTGGGACAACGACGGCATTTTCAACTTTGAAGGTGGCTGCTATGCAAAAACCATTAATCTTGATAAAGACTCAGAGCCTGATATTTACGCCGCCATTAAGCGTGATGCTTTGTTGGAAAATGTAACGGTTGATGCCAATGGAAAAATTGACTTTAACGATGGTTCCGTTACTGAAAATACACGCGTATCTTACCCGATTTATCACATCGATAATATTGTCAAACCTGTATCTAAAGCCGGGCACGCTAAAAAGGTTATTTTCCTAACTGCAGATGCTTTTGGAGTAATGCCTCCTGTATCAAAATTAACTCCTGAGCAGACCCAATACCACTTCCTTTCGGGATTTACAGCCAAACTGGCCGGAACTGAACGAGGTGTTACTTCTCCTCAGCCAACTTTCTCGGCATGTTTTGGTGCGGCTTTCCTTTCTTTACATCCAACCAAATATGGTGAAGAACTGGTGAAGAAAATGAAACTGCATGGAGCTGAAGCTTACTTGGTTAATACGGGCTGGAATGGCACAGGAAAACGCATTTCAATAAAAGATACCCGCGGTATTATTGATGCCATTCTGGATGGTTCAATTGAAAAAGCAAAAACCAAAGTTATTCCTATTTTCAATCTGGAAGTCCCCACCTCTTTGCCAGGAGTTGATCCAAACATTCTTGATCCACGTGATACTTATACAAATCCATTGGATTGGGAAGAGAAAGCCAAGGACCTGGGTGCCCGTTTTATCAAAAACTTTGAGAAATATACCGACAATGCTGAAGGCAAAGCACTTGTTGCTGCCGGCCCGCAACTTTTGGTAACTGTGTAAGTTTTTTTTAAATAAAATACATTCCAAAGAGGGTGTCTCAAAAGTCAGAGACACCCTCTTTTTATTCGTACTCCTACCCGAGTAGTTTTTCAAATACTCAATTTTCAGAGCCTTAAAAAAACTTATGAGACAGCCTCTTTGTTATTTAAGCATACAAAAACTCCATCCCTATAAGGCTCTAAAATTCTTAAACTTACAACTGGTATTATTCTTTATCAAGAAAATAATTATCAACAATCAAATCGAGTATGCTATAAATATTTATCTTTAAAGTGGATATTTAATTGTATTCCTGTATTACAAACAAAGGCAGCTTTTTGCTGATATATGACCAGATTTTCCGAAAGCGCTATTTATCGAAGATTGCGGGCTTTTATAAACCGGCAACTGGGACCTTCATCTCTTCCCGGAGAGGGTATTCAGTATTGGCGTGAACGCATATTTCATTATTTTTCGTTGGCGGTTGTTTTTTTTGGTGTTGCCGTTTACCTGTATTACGGATTATATTTCCTGCTAAACGGGTTATACCTGTTTATGGCTTTTGCCACATCGGTTTTTGTTTCCTCACTATTGGTTGTAAGCATTCATCGTATCCCTTTATCTTTTCGCATTGGCTGGGTTTTATTCATCCTTTATGTTACAGGAACTTTCCTGCTTTTCAGAGGTCCCAATTCCACCATGGGGATGATTTTTCTATTTGCAGCCACCATAATGGGTGGCACCATGTCGGGGGCTGTTACCGGAATGTGGTATTTAATCATCAGCTCCATAACGCTTACAGGCGTTGGTTTTTACTGGTACGGCGGATATATCGACCACTCCAATGGCCCCGATATTTCCTTGCTAACCTACATCAATCTGTCCATTACCTTTCTGGTATTGAATTTTATTACGTTGGCGCCACTCATATCCCTGTTAAACGGGATGATGTTTACAGTAAAAAAGGAGCGCCGATACCAGCGTATTTTGCGCCGGGAGCAGGAAGATTTGGTATATGCCCGTCAAAAAGCGGAGGAGTCGGACCGGTTAAAAACAGCTTTTTTATCCAACATGTCGCACGAAATCAGAACCCCCATGAATGCCATTCTGGGGTTTTCAAATCTGCTTTCACATCCGGGAGTTACTGAATCTGAAAAAGACGAATTTGTTAACCTCATCAAGCTAAATGGCAAAAACCTGATGTCGTTGGTTGAGGATATTATTGATATTTCCAAGATGGAAAGCGGACAGTTCGAAATCCATAATTCGCCCTGTCAATTGCATCAGATACTCGAAGATGTTTACAGTGCATTCAGTGATGAGATTCGCCGCCGTGGAATAACCAATGTTAAGCTTTATCTGAAAAAAGGTATTTCTGATGAAAGAATCCAGATTCTGACTGATGCCGCAAGGCTTAAAAAGGTATTAAACAATTTGGTTGGAAATGCCATTAAGTTTACAGATAAAGGTTATGTAGAATTTGGTTATGAACTTAACAGCGACCATTTTATTCAGTTTTACGTAAAAGATACTGGTATTGGATTGCCGGCCGGTAAGGAGGAAGAAATATTTAACCGATTTTCGAAATTCAGTCAAAGCGATGAAAAATTGTATGGCGGCACAGGAATCGGCCTTACCATTGCCCGTCATTTGGTGAAACATATGGGCGGCGATATTTGGGTTGAACCACAAAGCACCCCCGGAACAACATTCTATTTTACCATTCCTTTCCAGAAAATTTTATCGCCAGTTCCTCCTAAAGCTCAACCCTGGACATCAACTTGTATTAATTGGGAAGGGAAGACATTTTTAGTGGCCGAAGATGAAGAGGATAACTTCAGATACCTGGAGGTGGCTTTATCGTTGTTCAATGCCAGCTTAATATGGGCGCGAGATGGTAAAGAAGCCGTTGAAGTATTTAAAAAGGTAAAGCATATCGACCTGGTCCTGATGGATATTAAAATGCCGGGAATGGATGGATATGAAGCTACACGCCAGATTAAAAAGATTAACAAAACAGTTCCGGTAATTGCCCAAACGGCCTATGCCATGCTGGGCGAAAGAGAACTCTCGTTAAATGCCGGTTGCGACGAATACATTTCCAAGCCCATTAATTATCAGGATCTGCTTGAATTAATTCAACGATTTGTGCCAGGCAATCAAGATGTTGGTTCACTTCAAAATACTGCCACAACATCATAAAAAAAACTGCAAACAATTTTTAATTAACTGTTTGCAGATTCGAATAATTGAAAATGGATTAAACCGTCATAATATCTTTCTCCTTTTTATCGAGCATTTCTTCAACAACCTTGATGAATTTATCGGTAAGTTTCTGAATGCTGTCCTGTCCATCTTTTTCCATATCCTCGGGCAGTCCGTCTTTCTTTAGCTTTTTAAGTTCTTCAATAGAATCGCGACGGATATTTCTGATGGCAATTTTTGTGTCTTCGCCCATCTTCTTCACCTGTTTAACCAGATCTTTACGTCGCTCTTCGGTCAAAGGGGGAACGTTAATGCGAACAATCTCCCCATTATTATCGGGATTCATCCCCAGGTTGGCCGCCATAATGGCCTTTTCAATTACCGGAATCATTTTTTTATCCCATGGTTGAATGGCAATGGTTCGCGGGTCAGGCGTATTAATATTTGCTACCTGTGCTAATGGAGTCATGGTGCCATAATAATCAACCACCACAGCTTCAAGCATTTTAGGATTGGCCTTTCCGGCTCTAACCTTTCCAATTTCCCTGTCGAGATGCTCGGCCGCTTTGCTCATTTTATCACCGGCCTCCTCAAGAACAATTTTCATTTCTTCTTCCATAATTATGCTTGCTTGAGTATTGTAAGTATTAGTTAACGCTATTTTACTGGTTCTTCTAAAATTCGAGTTGCAAAAATAGGGAATTTTCGCACTTTTAAAAGTAATAAGAGTGCCATACAGAACAGAAAAACAGGAAAAGACAATGACGAGTAATTAAACCTTGTTGGTTTGATTAAGAATAACAATGTTCGTTAAGGTTTAAAGAAAAGCCTGCTTGCTGAAAATAAACGAGTATGGATGCGAAAAATTTAAACTGTTGTTATTGAAACCCCATCCCAATAAGTGAAATATCATCGAAAAAAGATTTCCGGTCGATATGCTTGGTGATGTAAGTTTTAATTTCTTCAATATTTTCATCAAGCATTTTGTTGTTGCTAATAATTTTTTCGACCGACATTAGTCCCGATGTTATTTTGTTGCCCCGCTCTAATTCAACGAGACCATCGGTAAATGCCAAAAATTTGGCGTTTTTGCTAATGAAAAGATGTCCAACTTCAATAAAAGGAATCACATCGAGCATGCCTAATCCTATACAACCTTTATCCAACGAAATCAAATGGCCTTTTTTGGGTTCAAATAACAATGGCGGCAGGTGGCCTGCATTCACATAGCTAAGTCGGCGGGTAGTTAAGTTGTATTTCCCGATAAAGAAAGTGATAAATTTTTCGTTGTTGGCGCTTTCATTAACCCGCCGGTTTAACTGGTGAATGAGTTTCTTTAAATTCACGTTCCACGAGAAAAGGGAGCGAAAAACAGCCTGAAAGTTTGACATGAGCAAAGCTGCCGAAATTCCCTTTCCTGATACATCGGCTATACAAAATCCGAGCGTGTTGCGCGACAGTCGAATAAAATCGTAATAATCGCCACCTACACCAAGGTGTGGGTGATATATGGTTTGGATACTAACTTTTTTTAATTTGGGCAAATCCTGCGGGCCGGGAATAAGTTGATTCTGAATGCGCGAAGCCAGCTCTAACTCTTTTTTCATGGCTTCCTGTTCAAGCAAAGCCTTATGCATGCGCTTGTTTTCGATAAAAACAATAATCAGATTGGAAATAATCTGAATCAGTTTCAAGTGTTTAATGGTAGGACTAATACCTTGCTGGTCTTCCTCAACGTCGCCAATGAGCACGTAGCCAATGGCTTTATAACGGTGAAAAAGAGGGATAACAGCATCAAAACCAATCAGGTTGTCAGGAGGTGAAATGGTGATGTTTTCTAAGCCCTGATATACAAATAAATCTCTTTCCACATCAATTCTGGCCATTTCTTCGGGCGACACACCAGTGCATAACAAATTTGACCATTTCCCATCAGAACAGGTATAAACCAAAATCTTCCCTACTTCCAACTCTTCTCTGAGTAAAATTTCAAATTCAGAAAGCAGGTCTTCTATTCCATGATCCTGATTAATGGTCTGGGCCAAGTCCAGGAGAATATTCAACCGGTCTTTATAAAGTTTAAGCCTTTTCTTTTTGGTTTGTGTAATCATTCGATTTTTAGCTGTTCTGCAATTGCCTAAATTTACAAAAAAATGTATTGTCAAAAAAAACATTTCGAATTCAGCTTAATAATAAAAGTGCTTTTTACATTTACTAATGCTTTTTTCTTTAGACTGCTGGACGTAAAAAACGTTTAATGATTTGACTGATAATAAAATTAGTTTGGAAAAAATTTGGGGGAAAATGCAATTCCAGCCTTAACTCAGATAAATTAAACAAGTCCATCATGAAGCCTAAAAATTCGAAAAGGCCAGAACGCAAAAAGTTGCATCCCGACCCTTTGTTATTGTTTTAATTATGAGGAATTACTCACGCGCTCTTTCAACGTAAGCTTTCTCGGTGGTATCAACTTTAATTTTATCGCCAGTATTTACAAACAGTGGAACCATAATGGTAGCACCTGTATCAATGGTAGCTGGCTTTAATGAATTGGTTGAAGAAGTATCACCTCTAACACCGGGCTCGGTATAAGTTACTTCGTACACAATAAACTGTGGAAGATTAACCAAAAGTGGTGTTTCAGAGTCAACATGGTATACTAAATCAACTTCCTGACCATCGCGCAATAATTCTGGTGATTCGAATAAATTCTCGCTTACAGCAAACTGCTCAAAAGTCTCAAGATTCATGAGGTTATACCCCAGGTCATCTTTATATAAAAACTGGTGAGGCCTATGCTCAACGCGGGCTTCGTTAACTTTTACTCCCGATGTAAATGTGTTTTCAATTACGCGACCTGTAGAAATATTTTTCAATTTGGTGCGTACAAATGCCGGCCCTTTCCCTGGTTTTACATGCTGAAACTGAACAATGGTAAAAAGCTGACCATTAAATTCAATACACATTCCATTCCTAAAATCTGCTGTTGTTGCCATATTAATTAAACGTCTCGGTTTATTTTAAAAATTCTGGGGCAAAAATAATGCAAAACAATGAAATATACACAATTTATGGTTGTTAATTACTTTGGAACAAAGCTGGAAAACGGATTTTGCAAACCACGAAACTGCTCCAAATCGCAGGTGAATGACCCTACTACCAAATTAAATTTGATGCGCACCGGAATTCGGTTTTGATCGCGGGTAATCCAAACATGCATGTCGTCTTCGGTTTTAAAGGAGCGCCCAACTTCGGTTACCGGTGAGAATTTATAACACTCCAGCTTTCCGAATTTTGTATTGATGGTTTCAATTCCCCGATAACGAATTCTTAACGGATACTCTTTATCGGAAAAATAAGTGACAAATTCAATTACCTGGCCTTTTACCATAGAATCGTTGAAGTGATTCTTTCGGGCAATGTAAAATGCCGAAACAATGTCGTAAATATTGGGCGCCACATATTTTTCGCCAGAGCGTTGACTAATAATTTTAGTACTGTCGGGGCCATGTTGATACAAAACCTCATTATAATAGCGGTACCGGCCCTCACGAATATTACGGATGGATTTAACCGGCAAATCGGTTTTAACATCCACAAAGCTTTCATACTTATCGCGAATTTTATAAACAGCATCGGCTAAACCAACTGTGTGTGCAGATCCAACCATGTGTTGCACTTTTCGTCCATTCAATACGGTATCGCGAACCGAGAGAACGCCTCGCCCTCCTGTAATTATACCATACGACATGACATAATGAAGTTCCTCACCATGACCATAAGCTGGCCGGGCTACCGGTTTTTGCGCCTTGGATTCTGAAAATCCAATTAATAACCCTCCCATAATAAGGATTAAAAAATATTTCAATGACGTTCTCATGTTTGCAACTTTTTTCGTTAATACAATCGGAACCAGCATTACTGATAAATTAAACAAACACTGGTGAATCCTGTTTAAATACCTGTTGTTTTAATACTTCCAAAATCAATTTAAGAAATATACAAACTCTTCACAGAACAGTTATACAATTTTGGGGCCTTTCTTGTTTCAAAACAGATGAGACGCATTTAAAATTTATTCTTTTAACCTGATTTATTGCTGTTTATTATTTACAAAAAACAGCGTTAGATAAGTAAAAAATGTCTTGGTTATTCATAAACTGTACAGAAAATTTCACCTTTCCTCCCGAACCGAAGCATGCTATTAACAGGAAAAGTTTTCAAATGTTGGCATTTATAAAGTTGACGCTAAATTTCTATAAAAACGCTTCCCTAAAACACTTTCCTTTTAGGGATGGTTGCAATAAAATCTTTCAGATAAAAGGGTTCAAAATAGGCTACACTTTCAAATTTTTTATCTTCAAATGCGCAAAAAGCCAGTTTGGCCATTTGCGAAGCAAGTGGATTAACCCCATCTAAAAAGACAGCCTTGGGATGATGGATAAAATCTTTGCATTTTTGCGCTCCATTACCGGCAAAAATAATACTATTCTTTTCAAGCTCTTTGCTGTAGCTTTGGTCATCAATTATTTCTGCCTTTATTTCACCTGCCAGAGTTAAGTTCACATTATACAAAGCGGAATAAACTTCCATTCTACGGGCATCAATCATGGAGCAAATTAAAGTTTTCTTATCTGAATCACGAGTAATTTCGGATAACCAAACTCCGGCAGCTAAAATTTGAAGCGAAGGAATGGCTATAAGTGGCTTATGAAGTGCATAACAAATTCCTTTAGCAACCGATACGCCAATACGTAAACCAGTGTATGATCCCGGACCACTGCTAACTGCCACAGCATCCAAATCGCTCATAGCCTTGCTACTTTGAGCCATCAACCGTTCAATGAGCACTGTTAATAAGGCAGCGTGCGAATTGGCTTCGCGTTCCTCGAACGATGCCAATAATTGTCCATTCTCACTTAGAGCCACAGAACATATATTGGTAGATGTTTCAATACAAAGAATTAAAGCCATTGCAGCAAAATTAATTTATGCAAAAATAACCAATGCAAAAGAAAAACGCCTTCCCTTTTCGTTAAAAAAGAAGGCGCTTTAACCAAACCATTCCGGCACCCCTGCCGGAATAACAAACCAAACCCTAAAAACTACAAAACAATGGGTTTTCCCATATAGAAATCAAGAATTTTTGTTCGTAAAATATAGGCGTATTTTGCCTGTATGTATTCTGATTGCGCCCTGATGAGCTCCGTTTTGGCAACGTTGTAATCAACTGAGTTTAACATACCAACACTGAACCGTTTCTCGGTGTATCGGAATGACTCTGTGTAAGAATCAACAGCCGAGCGACCGGCCTGATACTGACGTAATGCAGCCTGAGCATCGGCATTGGCCTGCTGAATTTCTTTGCGTAGAAACTGCTTTTGTCGTTCCAATTCGTACTGGGAGTTCAAAATGCCAATCTGAGCATTTTTAATGCCGGTTTTTACTGCAAACCCATTAAAAATTGGGATAGACAAATTAACCCCATAATAGGTAGTGGCGTTATCTTTGAAACGTCGGTTAAAGTTAAAATCAGGCTCTCCCTTAACTTTTGGAACAGAAGTTCCCCACCCTGTAGAAAATGTTAACCGTGGCCATTGATAACCTTTTGCAATTTTAAGATCAAGTTCGCTTGATTTCAGTTTCATCTCCGATGCAGCAATCTGAGGCATAGTAGTAACTGAATAGGCATAAGCCTGATTTGCATCAACCAATGCAAAACCAGAAATGTCGTCTATTTCGGGTGTGACAATGTCAAATCCTTCATAATTTTCGAGATCCAGCGCCTGTGCCAAATCGAGCAACGATAAAGACAGACTATTCTCAAGACGGGTTACATTCAGCGCTTCGCGGGATGCCTGAGCCTTTATTTCGAGCAAACTGCCTTCGGGCAAACTGCCTGCTGATACCAGACTTTGGGTGCGCTCAACCTGAAGATTAACCACTTCCAGCTGCGACCGTGCAGCAGCAAGCAATTCCTTATCAAACAAAATTTGCAAATACAGCGCCGCAATGTTGAGCGATAAATCGTTGCGAGCCTTTTCAACCTCCTTTACAGCCGCCTGCCAGTCAACATGATTTTTTTCAATGGTATTCCTGCGGGTAAACCCCTCAAAAACAGGCGTGGAAGAACTAATGGATAAATCGGTAAAACTGGTAGTTACATCGTTTATCTGGAAGTTGGTTTCATTTCTTACACGCCCCATCCTGACTGTATGACCAGAATTGGCATTAAGATTGGGCAAAAGGTCAGTTTTCTTTTGCTGATATTGGTTTTTGGCGTAATCGGCTCCTAAAGCCCGTTGCTTTATGGCCAGATTATTCTCCTGAGCATAGATGATACATTTTTCGAGACTCCAGGTCTGATTGCCCTGGGCCTGAACAAAGCCCGTGGCTATTGTAAATGCAACAGTCAGAAGTAGTGATATCCGCTTCATATAGTTTTTTTCTTTTTTCGGGTAAATTAAAAAGGGCCTGCCAGTTTTACTTGGGCAAAACAGGCAAGCCCATTTAGTTGAAAACAAACGTCAGAACAAATCAATTATATTTTGGGAATTTTTATTTTTTCGCCTGTTGCAACGCCTTCAACCACCTCAATGTTGATACCATCAGACAAACCGGTTTTAACCAGACGCTTTTCGAAAATTTGTGGATTGGTTTCAATTTCAACAAAAACTGAATCGTTGCTGAATTGAAGTACTTTTTCACTCACAGCCAGAACGCTGTCGCGACGGTCGAGCACAATGTCGGCATTGGCGCTGTAACCGGCCCTTATGAACTGGTTTTCTTTCAGCTTAACAGCAGCTTTAATTTCGAACTGGATGGCGCCGTTGGCTTCCTTCCCCTTTGGGGAAATATATTCCAGGTAAGCATCGAACGACTCGCTTTCGAGAGC
Source organism: uncultured Marinilabiliaceae bacterium (assembly GCA_937920475.1). GTDB lineage: Bacteria > Bacteroidota > Bacteroidia > Bacteroidales > Marinilabiliaceae > CALEUX01. The sequence goes on along the minus strand of CALEUX010000035.1, from coordinate 17,689 downwards.
ACCAATGGTTAACAGTAAATGCATGCCCTCCTTTACCTTCCCAACTTCAGTTTCATCCACATTGCCCTGGAAAATCATTTCAGCCATATCGGCAACAATGGCAATGGTGGTACCATCGTTAAATGCATTACTTTTAATTACAGAGTTTCCTTCCTTAACCGGCACATCCAGCACCATACCCTCAATGGTTGAGCGAATAAGCGTATTGGTTTGTGCACCCATTTTCTTTGTTACACCTTCGCGAATAAGGTTAAGATGATTTTCGGCAGTTTCCATATCTTCGCGCCGGGTGTTGAAACGGAGTTCCTCAGCCTGAAATTCAGATAGTGCAATTACCCTGTTTTCGTAAAGGTCCTTTTTACGTTCGTACTCAATTCGTGCGTTTTCGAACTCAAGTTTCGATTTTTTCAAACGGTTTTCGGCATCATTCACCTGAATCATTTCAGGTATAATTTGAATACGGGCTAATAAATCGCCCTGCTTCACCATATCGCCGGGATTTACAAAAATTTCAGTAATAATACCCGACTCCTGAGGCTTAATGGCAATCTCCTTACGTGGCACCACTGAGCCGGTGGCCACTGTTTTCTTTATAATGTTTATGGTTTGTGGTAATTCGGTTTCGAATACAACCGGTTCTGTTTTTGACTTTTTATACAGGTAAACGAATACCCAAAGCACAAGTGCCACAAAAACAAACAGTAACAAAAACTTAATAAACTTCTTCATGGTTAATCATATTTTGACAGGTTATTTTTCATTCTATATTATAACTCTCATTTTAAGCCCTATTCATGTCTTAAGGCTTCAATAGGTTTAATTCGAACTGCTTTTTGAGCCGGAATCAAACCGGCAATTAATCCGGTAATTATTAGAATTATTAATGATGCTATTGCCATACCTAACCCAATTTCAGGATTTTTAAAAAAAGTTCCATCTTCGGCTGTATTGGCTGCAGCAGCCTGAATCAAGGCCATATCAACAGCGTGCAGCACCAGGGTGCCAAAAGCCAGTCCAATAAAACCGGCAATGGTAGTAAGAAAGACCGATTCAGTTAAAATCTGGCTGATGATGGTCCAAGGTCGGGCACCAATGGCACGCTGAATGCCAATTTCTTTTGTTCGTTCGCGCACTATAACCAACATAATGTTACTGATTCCCACTGCACCGGCTATAAGTGTTCCAATACCCACTATCCATATCAGCATGTTTATACCGATAAACAGGTAACTCATGGTTTTAACCTGTTCTTCAACATTTACGTGTCCAACGGCATCCTTATCTTCGGGTGAAACCGAATGGTTTCTTTTTAACAACTCCTTTACCTTGTCGGCAGTTTTTTCAACGCTTACGCCTTTTTTTGCGGTAAAACCAAAGTAATGTACCTGATCGCCATAATTGAAAGTTTGCTGCATGGTTGTAAATGGCAGATAAATGCTCTCCTTTTTATTGCTGCCAATATTGATATTGGGATTTTTGGAGCGAAACACGCCTACCACCATAAAATAAACACCATTTACTCTCAGATATTGGCCCACCGGGTCTTCATCCTTATCGAACATTACTTCGTAAACACGCTCACCAATAATGCACACCTTGCGTTTGTGAAGAATATCCACCTCATTAATAAATCGTCCATACACCATAACACTTGGGTCGATAAGATTGTAGGCAGGATAGTCGCCATTAACCGAAAAACCTCCGGTACGCAATCCGCGAACAACGTTTTCGCCACGCGATATATCCCAGCCTTGCAAGCGTGGTGCAATTACATCAACCTCGGGAACCTGATCGCGGATGGCTTTCATGTCCTGGTTATTAAAACTCCACCAGCGGCCTTGCTTAAAGCCTTTATAAGGTTTGGTAGTATTTTGAGTCCAAACAAAGGCACTGTTGGTAGCAAAATCCTGAACTCCGGCAGTAATACCGTTAACCAGGCCATTACCCGAACCGGTCATGACTACCAGCATAAAGATGCCCCAAAAAACTCCAAAGGCTGTTAGCACACTTCGAAGCTTGTTCTTTTTTATTGCAGAAAATATTTCCTGCCAACGATCCTTGTCAAACACTTTATTTGCTTTTTATGTAATCACTAAGAAATAACAAACAGAGTCCATCAAATTAACTTCTATCATCAAGTTACTTTTCAACTACGAACCTCACTGGTACAAATCCTTTTAGCTATTAATCATTCATTTGGCACGGATATTGACTACTCATCGTGCAAGGCCTCAATGGGTTTAATGGCTGAAGCTTTACGGGCGGGTATAAATCCGGCCATCAGTCCGGCTAATACCAACACAATGGCGGCAGTTACAGCTACACTGAAATCGGCCGATGGATTGTAGAAAATGCGATTAACCATTGGGTTACCCTCAGCTGCTGAAACCAATACCATATTGACCAAATGAAGTACGCCCATTCCAAACAACATTCCGAAGAAACCGGCAATGGCGGTAATAAAAACTGATTCGGACAAAACCAGACGAATAATGCTCCAGGGAGTAGCGCCAATGGCTTTTCGGATGCCTATTTCTTTGGTTCGCTCTTTTACCAGGATGATCATTATATTGCTAACGCCAACTATTCCGGCAATGATGGTCATAATGCCTATTATCCACACAAACATTCGGATACCGGCAAAAACGCCCTGGGCCTGTTTAAAATGCTCGAGTGTATTCCAAATAAAAATGGCTTTTGAGTCGTTTTCGGCAAACCGGTGGCGACGCGCCAGCATTTTACGTATTTCTTCTTCAATTTTTTTGTTTTCTTCAACGGTGGTAGAGGTTGTTGTTACAGCTAGGTTACGAATGCGGTTTCCGCCATTAAAAACTCTTTGAGCGGTAGATAAGGGCAGAAAAACTTTTTTAGCATCAGCTTGCTGGTAATCCTGAAAAATGCCAACCACCTGAAATTGAATACTTCCGACCTTAATAAACTTCCCCATTGGGTCTTCATCCTTAAAGAGGATATCAACTATTGGTTGCGATAGAACAATTACTTTACGAAACTGGTCAATATCAATTTTGTTAATAAATCGCCCCCGTTTCATGTCGAGAATCTCAATTCCCATATATTCGGGCATAACGCAGGTTATGGTGTAAACTCCAAACTCGTTTTTATAGGTTAAAGGAGCGCTGTTGTATAAATACATACGACCCGAAATATTGCTGATACCTGAGAGCTCACGCTTAATCATATCGTAGTCCTCGTTGGTAAACTGTATGCGCCGGCCTTTGCGAAAACCTTCGAACGATTCGGCAGTTTCACCGCTGTTTATCCAAATGGCATTGGTTGCAGAACCCCTGAAATTAAACTCCATACCATTTTGCAACCCTCTGCCCGACCCTAAAAGAATGATGAGCATAAAAATCCCCCATGCTACGCTGAACCCGGTCATAATGGCCCGCAGTTTATTCTGGCGCAGGGTAGATAGTATTTCTTCAAAATAATCTAACATGGTACAAAAGGTTATGGAATAATTACACTTTCAGTAATCTGCTTTTTTGCATTCCCGTTTTTCTTATCGGTTTCTATTATGCCATCTTTTAAACGGATAATTCGTTGGGTTCGCTCGGCAATATCGTTTTCGTGGGTAACGATAATGATTGATATACCGGTGTTATTAACATCTTTCAGGATTTCCATAACTTCGAGTGACGTTTGTGAATCGAGGGCACCGGTAGGCTCATCGGCTAAAATTATTTTTGGCTTGGATATTAGTGCACGTGCAATGGCAACACGTTGTTTTTGTCCTCCGGATAATTCGGATGGTAAATGTTCTGCCCAGTCTTTTAATCCGAGACGATCAAGGTATTCCAGGGCAATCTGATTTCTCTTTTTTCGTCGGATGCCTTGGTAATACAATGGCAAGGCCACATTTTCCATGGCATTTTTAAACGAAATAAGATTAAACGACTGAAACACAAAACCGATGTATTTGTTTCGGTATTGGGCGGCACGGGTTTCACTCATTTTTTGAATGTGAATTCCATCCAGGTAGTACCCGCCGGCATCATAATTGTCGAGAATACCTAAAATATTCAGCAACGTAGATTTGCCTGAGCCTGATGATCCCATAATACTGACCATTTCGCCCTGCTGAATATCCAGATTGATTCCCTTAAGTACATGAAGAGAGTTACTTCCGGTTACATAGGATTTGTGTAACGATTCTACCCTGATTATGCTCTTGCTCATTGTGAAGGGGTTTTTCTGTTTTCAAAATATATTTGTATCACATAACAATGATTAGACCAAAAAATGTTACATGTTAAATAATAACACATTATAACCCAAAACGCTTTTTTTAATTAAAATGATAAATGTCTGTTTTTGGGACGAGGAGTGTACGTATGCGGACGATTTGGTTGTTATAATGTTTCCTGGATAACAACTTACATTATAAAATGAGTCTCTGCCGGAGGCGAACATGCATTATATGAACAAATGCGAGTTCACAAAATAAATAGTGGTAGCCAATCGTACCATAAAAAACAATTTTGTTCGGATGAAAAATCTGCTATTTTTACATTTCAAAATTATGTAGCTGTTTAAAATTGATAACTTAAAAATTTGTAGTAGACACAAGACTCGCAGTGTAACGAAGTCCCGAGAATCGGGATTAGACATAAGAAAAAACTAAATAGTTAACAATTTCAATCAATTCAAAGTATCATCTTTGTCTATTTAATCTTTTAAGTCTAATCTATCTGTCTATTGTCTAAATTTCTAATAGTCTTTAATAAAAACAGTAAATTAAATTTAAACAGTTTCTATGCCTTATGATTAAAGCTTCTTTATCAAACCTTACTCCGTTTACCAAATTATTACTGATATTGGCTATGGTAGTGGGTTTGTCCTCCATATTTACATTAGTATTTATTGTATTAGCAATTCCCTTTACCGGTATTACAGCCTTAAAAGCGTTGGTTTCAGGAGCCGGAGCCTCAATCGCTTTTCTTAAATACATTCAGGCGGTTCAGAGTATCTCCATTTTTATAATTCCCTCCATAGCAGTGGCATGGCTTTTTTCTAACCAACCATGGAGATGGATGGGGTTTAAAAAAACAAAACTGAGCCTGATTCTAATTTCAGCATTGATTTTTATTGTTTGTCAGCCATTTGTGGCCTATCTGGCTAAAATCAATGCCGAACTTACTCTCCCAGAATATCTGGCGTTTTTGGAGGTTTGGATGAAAAACACAGAAAGCACCATCAATCAACTTGTATTTCAATTCCTTGACACCAGGTCAGTAGCTTCCATTTTATCCAATCTGGTTATTTTTGTTATTATACCGGCCCTGGGTGAAGAGATGCTGTTCAGAGGGGCCATACAACCGGTTATAGCTCAATGGACCAAGAGCCAGCACTGGGCTGTTTGGATTACAGCGTTTTTATTCAGCGCCATGCATTTGCAGTTTTTTACATTTCTGCCCAGGTTCTTCTTAGGAATTATGTTGGGATATCTTTTAGTTTATGGAAAAAACATATGGTATCCGATGGTTGGACATTTTATGAATAATTTGCTGTCGCTGGTGATTTTTTATTACTACCGGGCCTTTCAACCCGACATTAACCCAATGGAAATTGAAGCTACCGGTTATGCTACCTGGATGGTATTTGTTAGTATAGTCGTTTTTACCGGTTGTATGTTGCTTTTAAAACGCGAAGCAAAATCAGAAGGCGAGCACGAAAAACTTGAATATCACGAAACCTGAAGTTTTTCGCTGGGGCGGTAAACATAAACCAGTCCATAGTCGGCACCTTTATCTCTTTTTATTTCGGGAGAATAGCTGTCGAATTTTTTCTCCACCTCATTCCAGATATCCAGAATTATCCGATCGGCGGTAGTTCGGTATTCATTAACCTTGTCAAGTAATTTCTGAGAGGTGTTAAGCAAATCCTTGTGCATGTTGTACGATTCAGTAAATTTCTCGTATTTAACACGAACCATAGCCAACGAAGGGTTGTAAATGCGTGTTGCTCCTGTGGCCATACGGGCTTCCTCACCTTTTAGAAGCTGCTCGCCCCAAACAATTAATTGTTGTTCGGTACCAATTTCAGGCACTGCTTTTTCATCTTCATTAATGCCGTAAAAAGTTCGAATTTCAGGCTTAAGTTCTCCTCTTAAAATGCAAAGATTAACCACCTGAAAAAAATGCGACACATATAATCTGGCCGACCTGAAATGATCGCTCAGTTGCTGCCCAACCTGGGCTTGCCTGTCGCGGTTGGTATTGTACTGATTGATGGTTTGTTCAAAATGAGGAAAGAATGACTGCAATTCGAGGTATAGCTTTTGCGAAAAAGCCAAAGAAGCAGGACTGGTCATAGCTCCTTTTTTTAACGCAGCTTTCATAGCCCTAATTCGGGCCTGATCAGTATTTGGTAACCGGCGATATGGCATGAAACTGAATTTTAGGCTGTTGAATGTATTAAAAATAAATTAAAAACACAAAATAAACGTTTAAATTATGGCTATCTGGAATTTATGATGTCAATTTTATCTCTGATTATCTGATATTTATACACATTATATTTTAAAGCCATTATGTAAGGTTTTTATATAACACTTAGTTTAATGCATTAACTTCATCTCTAAAGATTCTCATTTTTTATCGTGTTTGTGTTTTGCAAAACAATGGTGTTTCATTTACTTTTGATTCAGAAAAGCACTTTTTAGTTTTGGCTATAATCACTTGGATAATTTTCAGGATATGTTCTATTTGTTTATTTCCGACATCATTGTAATGCTTCATTTTGGGTTCGTTCTATATGTTATTTTTGGAGGTTTCCTGTTGTTTAAATGGCCAAAATCCATTTGGGTTCATATTCCTGCCGTTATTTGGGGAAGCGTGGTTGAAATTTTCAATATAACCTGTCCGTTAACCATACTCGAGAATTTGTTTCGTTACCAGGCCGGCACTGGCACCTACGAGGCTGATTTTATTGGTAAATACATTTTGCCAATTATGTATCCCGATGGATTAACAAGAGAAATCCAACTGATTCTGGGTTTGACAGCCATAATAGGAAATTCTTTAGTTTACTATTTTGTATTTAGAAAACGTAAGGCGACGAGTTAGAATTCTCCATTGCTTTAGCCGTTGAGGGCAGATAAGCCGAAAAAATAATATTATAAAATGTGTATTCAACCACAGCAAATATTATAGTTTTTAATACATTTGTATTGGCTATGGAGTTAGCCCGGAACCGCCTTTAAAAGCTGATAACTCCTACATCATACTTTAACCGTGTGTAAAGTAATAATGTATTTATGCTAAAAATTCTCTTATTCATAGGTTCCAGTAGTTTTTTAGGTGGCATTACCCGTTTTCTTCTCACCAAATTAATTCAGCAAAACATTTTATCGTCGTTCCCATTCGGAACTTTTATTGTTAATATTGTTGGCTGCTTTTTAATTGGTTTCTTTTATGGCCTTTCCGAAAGAGGGAATCTTTTGAATACCGAGCTACGCCTGTTTTTAACTGTAGGTTTCTGCGGAAGTTTCACAACCTTCAGTACTTTTTCAATCGAGAACATTGCCCTGCTTAAAGACGGGAACTTCTTTTATTTCACCATTTATTCTTTATCCACCTTATTTGTTTGCCTCGTGGCCACTTATTTTGGTAATTTAACCACTAAACTGCTATAACATGGAAATAACGGGAGAAGCAAAACTATTACGTATTTTTATTAGCAATACGGATAAACTTAAACATCAGCCGCTTTATCAAGTGGTTGTATTTGCTGCAAAACGTTATGGCTTGTCGGGTGCCACAGTTTTAAAGGGTGCTATGGGGTATGGTTCCAGCAGTGTCATTCACTCATCGGGTTTCTGGGAAATTACCGAAAAGTTGCCATTGGTAATAGAAATTATTGATGAAGCGGCCAAGATTGATGCCTTTACTGAACGAATTATCCCCTGGTTTAAAAAAATACGTAATGGTTGTATTATAACAGTTGAGAATTCAAATATAGTACTCCATAAAATTGGAGAGAAAAAAGGATTTATTAATTTTTAATCTTAAAAATATGGAAATTATTAAAATGAACGCATTAGAGGTCCTCGATTCCAGAGGAAACCCAACCGTTGAGGTTGATTTGCAACTGGAAGACGGAACAGTTGCCAGAGCAATGGTTCCAAGTGGAGCTTCAACAGGTGAACGGGAAGCCTTTGAGCTTCGCGATGGCGACAAAAAAAGATACGGAGGCAAAGGTGTATTAAAAGCCGTTGAAAACGCCAATACAATAATTGCTCCCAATATTATTGGAAGAGATTTTGCAAATCAGCGTGAACTGGATTATTACATGATTAACCTCGATGGCACACCCAATAAATCGAAATTAGGGGCCAACGCCATTCTGGCTGTATCAATGGCCTATGCCCGGGCCTGCGCCGAAAGTGCAGGAATCTCGCTATACAATTATCTTGGCGGAAGCAATGCTTATTTGCTGCCCGTTCCATGTATGAACATAATTAATGGCGGGAAACATGCCGATAATAATGTTGATTTTCAGGAATTCATGATAGCACCACATGGAGCTAAGTCATTTTCTGAATCTATCAGAATGGGCGTTGAGGTTTTTCATACCCTTAAAGGGATTCTGAAATCAAAAGGGTATAGCACGGGAGTTGGCGATGAAGGTGGATTTGCTCCCGACCTTAAATCAAATGATGAAGCGGTAGAAGTTATTCTTGAAGCTATTGTTAAAGCAGGCTTTAAACCCGGCAACGAAGTTAGCATTTGCCTCGACCCTGCTGCCAGCGAACTTTGGGAAGATGGGAAATATAAAATGTTTAAGAGCACCGGGAAGTTTATTTCAAGTGATGAACTGATAAAACTATGGGAAAGCTGGGTTAATCAGTATCCTATTGTTTTAATTGAAGACGGACTGGCAGAAAACGACTGGCAAGGTTGGGCTAAACTGACTAAAACACTGGGTCATAGAATAGAGCTGGTGGGCGACGATATTTTCTGCACCAATAAAGCAATTCTTTCGGAGGGAATAAAACAAAACATTGCGAATTCAATTCTAATCAAGTTAAATCAGATTGGAACTGTTACCGAAACACTTGAAACCATTGAATTGGCTCACAGAAACAATTATAACACCTTTGTTTCGCATCGCAGTGGTGAAACTTCAGACAGCTTTATAGCCGACCTGACGGTGGCTGTAGGTTCTGGTCATTTAAAAACCGGAAGTGGTTGCCGGGGTGAGCGTATTGAAAAATTTAACCAGCTTTTACGCATTGAAAATGAGTTAGCTCAAACATCTGCTTTTGCTGGTAAAAAAGCGTTTAAGAATGCTTAGCCAAAATTGAGGAGTCCTTAAGTACAAGAATTATTTATGATAAACAATTCCTGTTAAATTTGGGCTCCTTTATTCTGAAATAAATATGATAAAATTTTTTTCAACATTTGAGCAGATACCAATCTTAAAATATTCAGTTAAGTGGTTTTTATTAACCATACCACTTGCTTTTATGGCCGGTTCAATGGTTGCGCTGTTTCTTTGGTTACTTGATGAAGCAACCATTATCAGATGGAACAACCCCTGGCTGCTGTTTCTTTTGCCGGTGGCCGGCATAACCATAACCTGGCTGTACCGCTTTAAAGGTAAAAAAGCCGAAGCCGGCAATAATCTGGTAATGGATGAAATACATAAACCCGGCGGTGGTATACCGGCCAGGATGGCACCTTTTATACTGATAACCACTGTAGTAACGCATTTATTTGGAGGTTCGGCAGGTCGTGAAGGTACTGCGGTTCAAATTGGTGGCAGTATGGCTAATTTTGTTGCCAAAAAATTAAAACTATCCAAAGACGATAAGCGAATATTATTGATGGCCGGTATAGCTGCCGGTTTTGGAGCTGTTTTTGGAACACCGGTGGCAGGAACCATTTTTGCGTTGGAAGTTCTGGCCATTGGCCGGATAAAATACGATGCACTATTGCCCGCTTTTTTAGCTTCGGTTTTGGCCGATATGGTTTGTACCGCTTATGGCATAGAACACACGCATTATTTGGTTGGTTTTAAGGAACAAACGCTAACTGGATTTCCATATTTTAAAGTGGATATTTTATTACTTGTAAAAGTGGTTGCTGCCGGAGCTGCTTTCGGATTAGCAAGTTATTTATTCTCAGAATTATCGCATTCCATTAAACATTATGCCAATCGTTTTTTTAAGAACAAATATTTAATTCCATTGGTGGGTGGTGTCATTGTAATTGCACTTACTTACATTGTAGGCACTTCAGATTATCTGGGACTTGGAGTTACAACACAAAATGGCCAGGGAACAAGTATTGTTAATGCATTCTCACAAGGAGAAATTGACCCCTGGGGCTGGCTTTGGAAAATAGTTTTCACAGCAGTTACGCTGAATATGGGCTTTAAAGGTGGTGAAGTAACGCCATTGTTTTTTATTGGAGCTACTTTAGGCAACACCTTAGCTGTTTTAATGGGTGCACCGGTAGATTTAATGGCGGCTCTGGGTTTTATTGCTGTATTTGCAGGAGCCACCAATACGCCCCTGGCTTGCACCATTATGGGGGTTGAACTATTTGGAGGCGAGCATATTCTGTATTATGCCGTAGTGTGCTTTATTGCTTATTATTTGAGTGGACATACAGGTATTTATTCATCTCAAAAAATATCAGTTTCCAAAGCCGACTTTAAGCACCATTTATCAGAAAACAACTCCCTGAAAAATATCAGGGAATTAAAAAAACAACAAAATGAGTCAAAATCTTAAAACACATAAACTTGGGAAACTAAGGATTTATTTACAAACCGGCGAAAAGATAAAGTCAAAAAGTTTGCTCAGAAAGATTTTTCCCAAAAATGCCTATAAAGAAATCATTCTTCAGGCAAAAAGAAATGGCATAATGAATGCGTCTGTTTTCTCAACCCACTTTGGATATAACAACTATGGAGAACTGACTAAATTTAACCTGGAGAGTGAAAATACCGGCCTCACTTTATGCATAGAACTTATTGACACAAGAGAAAAACTTGAGAAATTCTTCCTGAGTCATAAAGCTATATTCAAAGACAAGGTAACGGTTTTTAAAGAGGTTGAATTTTGGGATACAGAATAAAATTGTGAATTAAAGAAATTATAATACTTTTGCAGCCAAATTAAACTTAAAAAGCGATGGACGAAGGCCCGTATCATAGTAAAAACGTACTAACACTTCTGTAAGGGGCATTTCCTCCTTACAGGAATAAATTGTAAGGAGGACCAAAGTATGGTTGAAAGAAAACTTCATTTCCAAAAGTTAATTGAAGAGAAAAATTGGAAAAACCTAAAGCATGACCTGAGCGAAATTGATGCGTTCGAAATTGCTGAAATTATTGAAGAGCTATCTAAATCAGACGATATAATTTTATTCCGTCTGTTATCGGGCAATCAGGCCAAAGAGGTTTTTCAATTCCTCTCACACGAAAAGCAGGAGAAAATCATTGAAGGTTTTGCCCAAAACATCAGTAAAATTTCTAATCTCTTAAACGATTTAGATCCCGACGACCGTACTGCCTTTTTGGAAGAGCTGCCGGGCGAAATCACTCAAAAATTACTTCAACTTTTATCGGCTGAAGAACGAAAAATTGCTACCAGCTTATTGGGCTATCCCGAAGACAGTATCGGGCGATTAATGACTCCAGAATTTGTGGCTGTTAAACCACATAATACTGTGGCACATGCTCTGGAACATATTCGAAAGTATGGCAAAAACTCAGAAACTTTAAATGTAATATATGTGGTGGATTCCAATTGGAAACTGATTGATGATATCCGCATAAAAGAAATACTGCTTGCCAATCCTGAACAATTGATTTCAGATATTATGGACAATCGTTTTGTGGCGCTTAATGCTTTCGATGACCAGGAAAAGGTGATTAAAGTTTTCCGCGATTACGACAGGGTTGCATTACCTGTTACCGATAATACAGGGTTATTACTTGGTATTGTTACCATTGATGATGTAATGGATATTGCAGAGGAAGAATCAACTGAGGACTTCCACAAATTTGGGTCTTTCCAGGATGCCATTGTAAATCCCTTAAAAGCAAAAGTTATTCACTTATATAAAAAAAGAATTGTTTGGCTAACCGCCTTGGTTTTTATGAATGTATTTTCAGGAGCAGCCATTTCAAGCTTTGAGAATATTATTCAATCGGTAGTTTCGCTGGTATTTTTTCTACCCTTGCTAATCGACAGTGGCGGTAATGCAGGGGCACAATCAGCTACTCTTATGATTCGCTCATTGGCCATTGGAGATGTTCAGGTAAAAGATTGGTTCAAACTGATTGGAAAAGAATTTATTGTTTCTTTACTTCTGGGCTTAACCATGGCATTGGGTGTTGCATTAGTGGCCAGTTTCAGAGCACCTGAGATAATTGCTGTGGTTTCTCTTACCATGGTTTTAACGGTAATGACCGGAAGTTTAATTGGTTTGCTGCTACCGTTTATTTTTACACGCTTAAAATTAGACCCTGCTACTGCCAGTGCACCGCTTATAACATCTATTGCAGATATTTGCGGTGTTCTTATTTATTTTTCAATTGCATCGTGGTTTTTCGGGCTTTAGTCCGAAAAACCAGTTTAATTCATTGAAAGGCCGGCCTCAATTGCCTGATTTTAAAAAATTATCTTTCTCTAACTACATCCTTTTCTAATACCAGTACCTTTTCACCGTCGTCAAACAAAACAGAGTAACCAAACTCAGAACATATATAATCGAAAGTTTTCCGGTGGTAAAAAGTAACATGCGTTTTATCGCGCAGATACCACCAATCCGCAAGTTTTTCCTTTTCATTCCAGCGGTGTGTCATTATAGTTAACAACCCACCGGGGCGCAGCAATGCTGTTATCAGTTTTACCTCCTGATATGGATTAAAAAAATGCTCGAAACTCTCGGTGGCAAATATAAAATCCATCCGCTCATCAGGAAATTCGGGGAAAAAGATAGGGTCGTAGTTGAAGCATTCAAATCCTGCTTCCTGAATCATTTTTGATAAAAGTGGGTTGGGACCACAACCAAAATCCAAACCTTCCATGCCGGGCTCAAAAAACTGAAGTGCGGGAGTCAGTGCTTGTTTTAAAAAATCAATATAGCCTTGAGTTTCATCATTGTTATGCTCCAAATATCGCTCCTTTTCAGCCTGTTGCGAAGGTCGGTGTTTTTCATCCTTAAAAACTAATTCGCACTTATTGCAATGCCAAAGTTGATAGTTCAGCGGACCTTGTGACGAACCCTCCACACAACTAAAACACAACGGGCAAATAACTTCTATACCAACACCGATATTACTTACCAACTCCGTCTCTAATTTTACCATCCTATTATTTTTTGCGCAAATCTAATCTAAATATTTGTAAATCAAAATAAAGAATTGTATTTTAAAACAATTAATGACAAACACATTAAAACTGCGCTATAATAATCATCATATTTTTTGACAATCAGACTTTCATTCTTGTTTTTATGATTGAAAAAAGTGCACATGTTTAACTAATAGTTCTTCATTGCAATCAAAAGGGTCATTAAAAGTCAATGGGGCTAAAAACTGTAATGTGTTTTTTCAGCAAGATTTTATCAATTGCTGTATCAAACTTTGTATAATGATAAAACCTCTTGATCGTTAGTGCTTCGATTAAATCGAGTCGTAAAATTTGTTCCATTTCAATCTTGCTAATCATTGTCAGAGTGCTCAGTTACCAGCTGACTAACGTAAAATTTTAGCCTTGATAATCAGGCGATTGAAAAGCCAGGGTCTTCTGGATTAAATCCAAATTTATCGATTTGCTTTTTAATTCTTTTAGCCAATCCGAGTTTTCTTTTTTGATCAAGAAAGAGATAGCCTTCTGGATTTATGTATTGGGTATTATTTACCACCATATTCCAAATAACTACAGCAAGTTTACGTGCAGTAGCGCTTACAGCAGAGGTTCTTCCTTTTCTGAAATTAACCCTGTGAAAGAAATCTCTTAATGGAGTTGACTCTTTTAAGTTACCGATTGCATTTGCAGCATTTCTGAGGGCAATTTTCAAACGGTTGCTTCCTTTGGGAACCTTACTTGAAAGCACTTTCCCTCCACTGATTTTGTTGTTTGGGGCTAATCTGAGCCAGCTTGCAAAATGTTTACCCGAAGGAAAGCGTTTAATACCTTTCAGACCCACTTCGCTGATAAGGGACAAAACAGTAGAATGGCTCAGTCCTTCAATAGCAAGTACATCAACACCTTCCAGCATTTGATATGCCTTTAAATTCAGGTCAATATTCTTGGGAGTGTTTTGTTGATGCGTTTATGTGATTTAGAATCGATGAAATGTTGCTTCTTATTTTCATCATTATCGATGATTTGATTGAGAAACTGTTCAATTTCCTTATCACATTGCTGAATCTTCAACTGAAGGTGGTCGTATGTTTCAAGTTCCTGTTTTAGGGCAAACAGGTAATCATGCCTGCAATTGGATTGTAAAGCCTTGGCAATTCCCTGTTCGGAGCGACGACAGTTATAATGACGTAATTCGGCCAATTTTTGAGGGTTGGTTTCTCCTTCACATATACTTCGGATGATTTTTAACCCGGTAAGCCCGCAAATATCATTCACCACCACATCAAGCCTTAAATTCAAAAGCCGCAAATACTTTTGCATCTTTTTAGATGTTGAAGCTGCCATGTGAAGCAGATTTGACCTGTGCCGGCAATAGGTTCGGAGCTGCTCGGTTTGAATATCCGGTAAAAAACTGCTGCTTAAAAGTCCCAGCGAGTGAAGCCTTTGAATCCATTGGCAGTCTTTGATATCGGTCTTTTTGCCTTTGATGTTTTTGGTAAATTTACCATTACAGAGAATGACCTCAAACCCTCGGGCTATAAGTACTGCATAGAGGTTTTGCCAATAGGTACCGGTGCTTTCCATGGCAACAGTGAGGATTTGGTTTTCATGTAAATAATTTGCCAACTCAAAAAGGTCTTCGTTGAAAACTCCAAATTCGCGTACATCTTTGTTTTCTTGTCCAATAGCCACCTAATGAGACCGGCTGCCAATATCAATGCCTGCTGCTTTGGGATTGATGATTTTCATTGAAATTGAATCTTGCTCCATATGCTTTCTTTTTAGCTTTTAGTCTCTATGGAGATGTGCTTTTGGCAGAGTAAATATTCTGAACGGGGTTCCCGATAAACAGGACCGCCACTGTAATCATCGCAAACATCTCAACCAGAATGACGCTCGTACTTAATAGTAACATTTTAAAAATCGGCCTTGCATAGAGGAGCTAAAATTAAAAGATTCATCCGAAATTTCACCCCGTTAGCTTAAGTAATCAATGTCTCTGGTATAGGGGGAATAGCCCATAACGGTTGCGTATATGAAACGTTTGGCAATTCGAAGCACTTTCCTGTCAAGTTACAAGAACTTTTGATACAGACTGAAATGCTCGATAACTCACTGACTGTCAAATGTTTTATATACGATGTTGAACTAAATCCCTCCGGGATAGCCTCTTTCAAAAATAGCATTAATCTTTTTAGATGCAAGCCGTTATAACTGCATTATTCACTTTTAAATTATGCAGTTATGAGAAAGAAAACAACCTTAACGATTGTAGAGCGCGCCTTCGTTCTGGTTCCGGAGTTTAAGGCCAGGGCTTTAAAGATGGAGCATCAGGTGGTACTTCGTGGACAGAGTCAGAGCACTCTGAATAATTACATTCGGCGCATAGCGCTGTTTGTTATCCATTTTAAACAACTGCCCGAAGACGTCACCGAAGATGAAATCAACGAGTATCTGGTCGCTTTGGCACGCGATGTCAAGGCTCCTTCGCGGAGCAGTTTCAAGCACATGGTTTATGGCCTAAGGTATTACTACCGTTTGTTGGGCATGAACAAAAAGGCCATTGCTTTGCCTTCATTAAAGCAAGAGAGCAAGTTGCCGGTTGTGCTGAACCGCCAGGAGCTAAAGATGCTATTTTCGGCACCTACGCTGCTTAAGCACCGAATTATCCTTACGTTGATCTATTCTGCCGGATTACGGGGGCAAGAGGTCATCAACCTTAAGATATCCGATATTGACTTTGAGCGCATGGTCATCCACATCCGCCAGAGCAAATACAAGAAAGATCGGATTGTGCCTTTGTCCGCCATAATGGTCATCGGGCTCAAGAAATATCTCAGAGCCGAAAATCCGCATGTTTGGTTATTCAATGGCAAAGAGGCTGACGGTCGCTACAGCGTCAAAGGATTATCCTGGGTTATGCGGGAAAGCCTTAAAAAAACCACCATCTCTAAAAACGTGAACCTTCACTCCTTACGCCACACAGGCGTTTATTCCGTAAAGCGGAACAACCCATTTATTGGAGCAGGGCTTAAACATTGTAACCTTAAAGGAGCTTTTGGGCCATGCCGACATCACAACAACCATGATTTATCTTCACACAGCCCAGTGTCAGCATATCAATCCTCACAGCCCCTTAGACACACTCTATGGAAAAGCCATACAAAAGCAAGCATGAACTGGCTGATATTGTTTGCCAATTTGGAGGAAGTTTGTTGCAGAGCGGGGAGTTATCGCCCAAGCAGATCAAAGTCTTTCACAACCTTGTGCAGTGCCGTACGGCCGCTTTGGGTGGACATGAGCAGGTGTGTGATGATTGCGGAGTCATACACTACCGTTACAACAGCTGTCGCGACCGACATTGCCCCAAGTGTCAGGGAACCAAACAGGCGCTCTGGATTGAAAAGCTGATTAAATCAACACTTGCAGTCAAACACTACCATCTCATTTTCACCGTGCCTCATGAGCTCAACCAGATTTATCTTTGGGACAGGAGACTTTATTGCAATATTTTGTTCCACGCTGCCAGAGGTGTACTGCACAGCTTTGGGTACACGCATTACGGTTGTGAAACCGGAGCCGTTGCGGTGTTACACACTTGGGGGCAGAACCTTTCATTGCATCCGCACTTGCACTGCATTGTTCCGGCAGCAGGATACTCGTTGTCGGGAAAATGGCGCCATATCGGCAAATATGAAAATTATCTCTATCCGGTGCACCAGTTGAGTGCTGCCTTTAAAGGTAAATTTCTGGACAGCATAAAAAGGGAACTGCGAAGACGATCTGCAATGGATGGCTTCAAAGTCTGCATTGAAGCCGCTCATCAAAAAAAATGGGTCGTCTATTGCGAACCCTCAATGGCGGGCGCTGAACATGTCATCAGGTATCTGGGGCAATACACCCATCGCATTGCCATCAGCAACCAGCGGATATTGAATGTTGACTCAACAAATGTCACTTTCGTAGCTAAAGACTACCGCGACAGCGCACAAAGAAAACCGGTATCCCTGAAAGGAGAAGAGTTTCTGCGTCGATTCTCTTTGCATGTTATGCCAGATGGTTACGTGCGTATCCGTCGGTTCGGTATTTATCATCACACCACAAAACTCCATCTGGATTTGCAATTTGTGCCCGATGAAAAGCCTGACATTGACCAGATGGCAGCTAAACAAAAGCCCGAAACGGCTTTAGAGCGCATTTTAAGATTGACAGGATTTGACATAACCAAATGTCCGCATTGCAAAGCGGGTCGTCTGATTGTCATCAGAACCTTGTCCAGGATTCGGTCACCCACAGGGCATCTGCCTTCTATGCTTTTTGATAAGTTGCAGTAACCAA
>CALEUX010000034.1 GCA_937920475.1 uncultured Marinilabiliaceae bacterium | reverse complement strand
TTCTGTCTATTCCCAAATATGGGTTTAGCCAAAAAAACAAAAGGCCGCCCAAAATTGCTTTTGAGACGGCCTCTTTTTTGTTATTCAATAAAATTAACGAATATTCCTACGCTTCCCGATTTTGCTGTCGGGACTTAAACTTATAATAGTATCATTAAAAAAACCACGGCGAATCAATCCCGACAAATCGTGCTCTAACCACTTAACATCATAGTAAAATACGTTTTCACTTGACCAGATTGGCTTCATTCCCTGAATAGCTTCCATCTCTTCATTGGTTATTCGTCGGCCAATAACACTTCCATCCTTAGTTTTCTCAACAAGCACCAACTCCCACCACAAATCATCACTTTTTATATTCAACACGTGTTTATCGGCTACCTTTCGAAGAAAAGTATTGCCGCCAAGAAAAACCTCGATAACTTCCCGATTCTTATAAAACAGGGTATCGTTTCGGACAACATAAGGAAAACCTCCGGTTAATTTCATCCTGTCTTCCTTTTGTATAAAATAAATGCGACCATTGGCCAATACGTTGTTCGACGAGGTGTCGGCAAAACTTTTCAATAGGTTTCCTTCACGATAACTTACGCTTTTATATACATTTTTGGAAATTACCACGGTGTCTTCACCTTCCATCCAAACACCATGATACTTTGATGGAAACTCGTAGATATTCTTACTATTTACCGGCTGTGGCTCGGAGAAATATACTGAATTGCAGGAACTGAGTATCAGCAAAAGCAATCCAAATAGAAATAAGTTTTTTGTTAGCATGACTTGAATTTTAGTTTGTATCTGGATAACCATTAACCTGGCTTAGTAAAATATATTTGTTATATAAAATTACTTAATTTTTAACAGCATAAAAAAAGAATTCCTTTTCAAACTGATTATCAATAACCTTTTAACAGATTATTAGAGGGGCCATCGACATAGCAGGTCTGCAAAAAATATACCAATAGATGTTATTTTGTTGAATCAACCAAAATACAATTGTATTCAGGACCTGGAAAAATTTTATGTTGAATTGGCAATCGTTTATCCAACAACTCTTCCCGATTAAAAAAAATCACTTACTTTTGAAATAAAAACAGAACCACTATATAAAATTATGCAGTATAAAAGAATTCTTCTGAAATTAAGCGGTGAGTCGCTAATGGGTGAGCAAGGCCATGGAATTGACCCGGTTCGTTTAAAAGATTATGCCGAACAAATTGCTGAAATTACCCGCATGGGAATACAAACCGCCATTGTAATAGGCGGAGGGAACATTTTTCGCGGACTGAGCGGCTCCTCTAAAGGTTTCGACCGGTACAAAGGCGACCAGATGGGTATGCTTGCAACCGTTATTAATAGTCTGGCTTTGGCCTCTGGGCTCGAAAATGAAGGCATAAAAGCAAGGGTTTTAACCGCTATCCGCATGGAACCTGTAGGCGAATTCTATTCGAAACCAAAAGCCGTTGAAGCATTGAATAATGGCGAAGTGGTTATTCTTTCGGCCGGAACCGGGAACCCATATTTCACTACCGACACAGGCTCTTCGCTGCGAGGAATTGAAATTGAAGCAAATGTAATGCTAAAAGGCACCAGAGTTGACGGCGTTTATACTGCCGACCCTGAAAAAGACCCCAATGCTGTTAAGTTTGATACCATTTCGTTTGATGAAATATACAACCGTGGCTTAAAAGTGATGGATTTAACTGCCACCACCATGTGCAAAGAAAATAATTTACCTATTCTGGTTTTTAATATGGATGTTAAAGGCAACTTAAAAAAGGTGCTTTCAGGAGAAAAAATTGGAACACTGGTTCATCCTTAAACTCTATTTATGTTTGGCTATATCATCTGGAACATTAATCCTGAAATTACTCAATTATTTGGACTGTTATCCTTAAGGTATTACAGTTTATTGTTTTTTTCGGGTTTAATTCTGGGATATTTTGTAGTGAGGCAATTTTACATCAATGACCAAGTGCCTTTGGAGCGTCTCGAAAAACTTGCGATTTTCATTTTTATTGGAACCATTGCAGGAGCAAGAATAGGGCATTGCCTTTTCTATGAGCCGGACTATTATCTACAGCATCCGCTTGAGATTTTTTTACCATTTGAGTGGTCAGTAGACGGCAGGTTTAAGTTTACCGGCTATCAGGGATTAGCCAGTCATGGAGGCGCCATAGGGGTGTTAATTGCAATTATTACTTATTGCCGGAAATACAAAACCCCTATTTTATGGGTGCTCGACAGGGTTGCAGTGGCAGTGCCGGTAACAGGAGCGTTTATTCGTTTTGGTAATTTTATGAATTCAGAAATAATAGGAAAACCTACCAATTCAAATTATGGCGTTGTATTTCAAAAGGTTGACTACCTGCCCCGCCATCCGGCACAATTATACGAAGCGGCGGCTTACGTGCTCATTTTTATTTTATTGTATCGTATCTCGAGAAGAGTATTTACAATATATCAGGATGGATTTCTCTTTGGGCTGTTTCTAGCACTTCTATTTGGCGCCCGATTTTTTATTGAATTCTTTAAAATCATTCAATCTGATTTCGAAAGTTCTATGGCTTTAAATATGGGCCAAATTTTAAGCCTTCCATTTATTACAGCAGGAATTGTTCTAATGGTTTGGAAGAAAAACATACAAAAGTCCATTTAAGGCCATAAAAAAACCGGATCAACTCCGGTTTTTATTGATTTTCAAATAAAATTAGATTCCTTACAGCCAAACTTACGATAATTTCTTAAAGAGCTCTTTCATACTAACTTTCTGAGAAATAATTCCCGAAAGGTCGCCGATTTTTACACGTTCCTGTTCCATGGTATCGCGATAGCGAATAGTCACGGTATTATCCTGGGTTGACTGATGGTCGATGGTAATACAGAAAGGTGTTCCAATGGCATCCTGACGGCGATAACGCTTGCCAATTGAGTCTTTCTCATCGTACTGACAATTAAAATCGAATTTCAGATCGTCGATAATGGAGCGAGCTAATTCGGGCAAGCCATCTTTTTTAACCAGTGGCAAAACAGCCAGTTTAACAGGCGCTAATACCGGTGGCAACTTTAATACTACGCGGGTGTCGCTTTCACCATCTTTCCCCTTAACTTCTTCCTCGCAGTATGCACCAGACATTATGCTCAGGAACATTCGGTCAACTCCAATGGATGTTTCAATAACGTAAGGAACATAGCTTTCATTCTTCTCAGGGTCGAAATACATCAGTTTTTTACCTGAGTGTTGTTGATGCTGACTAAGGTCGAAGTCGGTACGTGAATGGATGCCTTCAACTTCTTTAAACCCGAAAGGCATTTCGTACTCAATGTCGGTAGCAGCATTGGCATAATGCGCCAGCTTGTCGTGATCGTGGAAACGGTATTTATGGTCGCCCATACCTAAGGCTTTGTGCCACTTAATGCGAACCTGCTTCCATTTCTCAAACCATTCCAGCTCCTCACCCGGGGCAACAAAAAATTGCATCTCCATTTGCTCAAATTCGCGCATACGGAATATAAACTGACGAGCAACTATTTCATTACGGAAGGCTTTTCCTATTTGAGCAATTCCAAAAGGAATTTTCATACGCCCGGTTTTTTGCACATTCAGGAAATTAACAAAAATACCCTGTGCTGTTTCGGGGCGGAGAAATATTTTCATGGCGCCATCGGCAGTAGAACCCATTTCGGTGGAAAACATCAGGTTAAACTGACGCACATCGGTCCAGTTTTTTGTTCCTGATATGGGGCAAACCACTTCGTTGTCAATGATTATCTGGCGAAGTTCCTCCAGATTGCTGTCATTCAAAGCTTTTACAAACCTTTGGTGAATTTCTTCTTTCTTTTTGAGGTTTTCGAGCACTCTCGGATTGGTTTCGCGAAACATGGCTTCGTTAAAGCTATCGCCAAAGCGCTTAGCAGCTTTCTCAACTTCCTTGTCAATTTTAGCATCATATTTAGCCATCAGTTCTTCAATAAGAACATCGGCACGATATCTTTTTTTACTGTCTTTATTATCAATTAAAGGGTCGTTAAAAGCATCCACATGGCCTGAGGCTTTCCAGATGGTAGGGTGCATAAAAATAGCCGAATCAATACCTACCACATTCTCATGCAATAAAACCATTGAATCCCACCAATATTTCTTAATATTATTCTTAAGCTCTACACCGTATTGCCCGTAATCGTAAACAGCACCTAAACCATCGTAAATTTCGCTACTCTGAAATACAAATCCGTATTCCTTACAATGGGCAACCAGCTTCTTAAAAACATCTTCCTGAGCCATAATGCTTAACTTTTAACTTTTATAACTTTTTTACCGATACCTAAAAAGACTTTCTGCGATATATAAAACTCTTTTTTGAAGCCACAAAAATAAATCAAAATTTCAGTTTTACAGCATTTTAATTACAATTAGTTATTATCAAAAACTGGATGGTAATAAAATAATAATTGCACCATTTTGTAGATTATCTTGATATATATAATCTACTTTCTCTCTTTTTGTCAGAATAACCAAAAGTAGTTATCTCCTTACCGATAGTTTATTACCTTTGTTGTACTCTAAAGATTTTGCTGTAATGAGAAAAACAGACACTTCGCGACGGAAAAAGTACGATTTTTTGGTAATTGGTTCGGGTATTGCCGGACTTAGTTTTGCCCTTAAGGTGGCCAAACATGGAAAAGTTTGTGTCATTACCAAAGGAAAAATAGCGGAATCGAATACCAGTTACGCACAGGGAGGAATATCGGCAGTTACCTATTTGCCCGATAATTTTGAAAAGCACATTCAGGATACCCTTATTGCAGGAGCAGGACTTTGCAATGCCGAAGTAGTAGAAACAGTGGTTAATGAAGCGCCAGCTCAAATTGCCCAACTGCTTGAATGGGGAACCCAATTTGATAAAACAGAAGATGGTAAATTCGACCTTCACCGCGAGGGAGGCCACTCTGAGCATAGAATTCTGCATCATAAAGACAATACCGGGTTTGAAATTCAGCGGGCTCTATCAAAAGCCACATTAGAACATCCCAACATTGATGTACTCGAGAACCATTTTGCGGTGGAAATTATAACGCAGCACCATTTGGGCGAAATGGTGAATAAATGGCGGAAAGACATAGAATGTTACGGTGCTTATGTGCTAAACCAGCAAACCAACAATGTTGAAACCATTTTAGCTCGTGTAACTATGATGGCCACCGGTGGTTTGGGCAATGTGTACGAAACAACTACCAATCCCGATATTGCAACCGGCGATGGCATTGCCATGGTATACCGGGCCAAAGGAGCCATTGAAAATATGGAGTTCATCCAGTTTCATCCCACATCGCTCTATAACCCCAAGGAAAGGCCATCGTTTCTGATAACTGAGGCCATGCGTGGATTTGGCGGAATACTGAGAAGAAAAGATGGTAAAAAATTTATGCACAAATACGATGAGCGCGAAAGTTTGGCGCCACGCGATATTGTGGCCCGCGCCATCGACAATGAGATGAAAATGACCGGGGATAGTTTTGTTTATCTGGATGTTACGCATAAAGACGCTCAGGAAATAAAAGACCACTACCCCAACATCTACCAAAAATGCCTGTCGTTGGGCATTGATATTACCAAAGAGATGATACCCGTAGTGCCGGCAGCTCATTTCGCCTGTGGAGGAATAAAAGTAGATGCCAAAGGCCGGTCGTCTATTGCCAGACTTTATGCAGCCGGGGAATGTAGCTCAACCGGATTACACGGAGCCAACCGACTGGCATCCAATTCGCTGCTCGAAGCAGTGGTGTATGCCGATGCCGCCGCTAAAGATGCCATTCAGCATTTGCCATCCTATAATTTCTGCGATCAGGTTCCCGAGTGGAACGATGAAGGCACTTCGCAGCCCGAAGAGATGGTTTTAATTACCCAAAGCCAAAAGGAACTGGAACAGATTATGAGTTACTATGTGGGAATTGTGAGGTCGAATCTCCGGTTAAAGCGAGCCATGGACAGGCTTGAAATTCTTTACCACGAAACGGAAGATTTATACCAACGCTCAGTGGTTTCGAAACGCCTTTGCGAACTGCGCAACACCATTCAGGTGGGCTATTTGATTATTAAAATGGCCCGTCAGCGAAAAGAAAGCCGCGGTTTGCACTACACCATTGATTATCCCAACCAGTTAAAGGGATTGGAAGTGATTTAATTCATTTTTTTACTCTCATTCCTTGAGGAAGAGACAGCAATAATAACATCGACAGAGTTAAAGCAGCAATATCCTTAATATCAAAAGTGCCATGAAAACCAGTTAATGATAGCAACTCATAAAGAATAAAGCCTGCATATATTTTTATTACTATTCCATTAGTAAGTATCTTTTTCCGCGACAACCCAAAAAGAAAAAATACAGCGGCTGGCATGGCAAAAATGCTTCCTAAAGTATCAGCAATGTAAAAATCATCAATATTGTTCTCATAAATATATGGTCTATAATGCCATGTTAGCAATAAGGAAACACATGCTAGAATAAGTCCAAAAACAATGTATTTAAAGGTGTTCATATAATCCTAATTTCAACGTTAATGCAAATTAATCAAACGTTCCCAACTACAAGCATTACATTAGAAAAAATCTCAAAAAACTTAAAATCCGTTGTAACTTCGTACCACAGTTAAGCGTCATAGAAATCAGAAAAGGTAAATACCTGATATTTTGCGTAAACCCTGTACAGCCTGTGCATGACTGAAGAAGATTACAACCGGTGCGTAGAAAAACATGCCGACAATGTTTACCGCTTTGTTCTCAAAAATATTAAGGATGAGGATAAAGCATCGGACATTGTGCAGGATGCCTATGAGAAAATGTGGCGCCACCGCGATGGCGTTAATCCTGATAAGGCAAAAAGTTATCTTTTTACCACGGCTTATCATGTATTGGTGGATGCCGTTCGCAAAGAAAAACATCAGGTATCCATCGACCACATTAACCTTTCGGGCTTATATGGCGAAACGTCGTATTCCGATTTGGGAGAGATTCTGCACAAAGCCATTGACCAGCTACCCGAAACTCAGAAAATGGTGGTAATGTTCCGCGATTACGAAGGTTATTCGTACGAAGAGATTGAACAAATAACCGGGCTGTCCGAAAGCCAGGTTAAAGTTTACATATACAGAGCAAGGGTTTTTCTTAAAAATTACATTGGAAAAATGGAGGTGGTGGTATGAGCATGATGCAACATTATATAACCCGGCAAAACTACGAAGAGTGGTTTATGGATTTTCTGGATGGAAACATGAGTCCGGAAAGAAAGGTACTGCTTTTCGAATTTTTAAGTCTCAATACCGACCTAAAATCCGAGCTTGAAGCACTGCAACCGGTTGAGTTTCCAAAGCCTCAAATACCTGCTTATCCTGATAAGCACCGCTTATTCAGAACCTCATCGGCTAACATGGATTTGCCTGAAACCGATTTCCTGCTGATAAAGAAAATGGAAGAAGGCCTTACCGAACAAGAAACAAAACGTTTGGCCCAACTTGAGCATTTTTATCCTGCCATAAAAACTGAGGAACAATTGTATAGTAAAACCAAAATTGAGCCACCGGTAATTGTTTATGGTAAAAAGAAAACGTTAATCAGAAAAAGAGCCACATGGGTTTGGCCTGTATTGCAGGCAACTGCTGCTGCTATTTTATTGTTTTTAATTATTCCTGGCAAAACCAATGTCGATGACTTTACACAAAATAAGGATTACACAGCATTGTCGGAAATCCAAAACCGGCAAAACAGGCTGAATCCCATATCAAATGAAACAACAAATAAGATTGTTTCTAAGGAGGCCATCAATACAACAACTCCAATTTCGTTGCCAAGTGAAATAATTCAAAAGACGTCTTCATCTCAAACTGAAAAATCGGTTGATTATTTGCCCCCTACCACCGAAAATGCATTTTCAAAAATGGAACCGATTGAATCCATCGCCACAACAGGCTTTAGTTTTCAGGTTTCATCCCTTCAAACAGAGGCTTACGAAAAAGGGCTGGCCGTTATGATTCCAACTTTTATTAACAACCAACGCATGCAAAATGCCATTGAAATAGTGCCCGACGAAAATGCCATCGCCGATGCTTCCATTCTTGAAAGGGGCGCAGATCTTTTGACACGGCTTACTCAAAAAGAGTTAGCCTTTCGAAAAGTATATGATACTGATGGCAATGTGGTAGCCATCAATGTAAAATCGGGTGAATTTGAAATGTCGCAACGTCTTCCACGCTTGTTGCGACGATAAAAAAAATAGTTTTGATTGTAACAAATAGAATTCCGGATGCGTCACAAACATAAAAGCGTTCCGGAATTCTTTTTTTGCGTTTTTACAGATGGTTTTTGGATTAAACAAACCATTAGAGTTTTCAATTAAAAGTTTTTAAAAAAATTTCTTACGGATGAAAAATATATATTCCATACTGCCTTTGCTTCTAATACCAATTTTTACTATGGGGCAAAAAGATACAACGAAAATCGTTGAACGTGCCAAAGACATTGTTCGGGTTGAAGAAAACAATAACCAAACCAATGTTAAATTCCCAGGTGGCTCAGTGGTTGTTAACCATTTTGGCGATACCGTTACCAGCGTAACCATTGGACAAAAACGGTTTGAGATTCTGGAAGATAGTAACCACAGATCAACCCGCATCCGTATGGTTCATGTTCCCCGCGAACGTTTTAAGGGCCATTGGGCAGGTGTTGACCTCGGACTGAATAATTTCTTCTCGAAACCATTTAACAGCGAATTGCCCGATGATGCCCGCTTCATGGACCTCAATGCAGGCAAATCGGTGGCGGTTGGATTAAACCTGCTGCAGTACAATATTGGTTTACAGAAAAACCATCATACCATTGGACTCGTTACCGGAATGGGACTTTCATTTAACAATTACCGGCTCGATTCGCAAAATATTTTAACACGCGATGAACAGGGAAACACCTCCTACGTGGTAACCGATCGTATTGTAAAAAAGAATAAACTGGCAACTACCTTTTTAACCGTTCCATTGCTACTCGAATTTCAAATCCCTACCTCCTCGGGCTACCCTGTTTTTATTAATGGCGGGCTTTACAGCGGGTTCAAACTTGGGTCGCATACCAAAATGGTTTACAGCGACAATAATGGCAAGGAAAAGGAAAAATCGCGCAGCGACCTTAACATCAACTCGTTTAAATACGGAGTGACAATCAGAGGTGGGTATCGGTTTGTAAAACTCTATGCTTCCTGCGATTTATCGCGATTATTTCAGGCTGGTCAGGGACCTGAGCTATATCCCTGGAATATTGGAATTATGCTGGTTGCATTTTAACAAACCTAAAGCGAACGATGTTATGCTAAAAGTTGAATCAGCATCTTATAAATACAATTAATTATAATTACGATATGAAATCTGCAATCATCGGCATTTTGCTGGTTACCATTAGTTTAACGGGTAACAATTTATTGGGCCAGCAAACCACACCTTCCGAAAACTGGGATAAAGTCTGGCAAATGAAACCCGGTATTTTTCGGGTTTTAAAACAGGGCCAGGTTGGAATTATCAACGAAGAGGGCAAAATACTGGTGCCTTGTCAGTTCGACCAGGTGTACGATTTAACCGACGATGATTACATCAAGGTACTAAAGGATTTGAAAATTGGCCTTTACCATTTGGAGAAGGGTATTATTCTGCCGGCCGAATACGACCAGATATGGCCATTCCATGGAGAAATTGCCAAAGTATTGAAAGACCGTAAAATGGGATTTATTAATAAAGATGGATATATGATTATCCCCATCGAATTTAACCATATATGGCCTGAAGAAAATGGTTTGATAAAAGTTTTAAAAGATGGCAGGATGGGGTTTTTTGACACCTCAGGCAAAATAGTACTTCCCACCGAATACCAGCAAATATGGTCGTTTGATGATGGCCTGGCCAGAGTTCTTAAAGATGGTAAAATGGGATATGTTGACCGTAATGGGAATATGGTAGTTCCTGCTATTTACGATCAAGTTTGGGCTTTCCGCGATGGCAAAGCAAAGGCACTGCAAGCAGGAACCATTCTTTATATCGACAAACAAGGCCGAGTGGTGGATGCACCAGCTGCACCTGAAACAACTGCAATCATATCAGCCGATACAACCCACGTTGTAACTACAATAGAGCCTTCAGGTTCGGGAGTCAGAATTGGCTCTGAACGCGTTGAAGTTAAACGGGATGGCAGCAGCAGGGAAATTATAATCAGGCATGAAGAAATAAGAAAACGACACCGAAACAGATATTTTGAAGGTCACTTGGCTGGTATTAATCTGGGAATTAACAGTTACATTGATGCCGCCGGCAATGAAGATGTTCCGGAAGAATACAGCTTTATGGAGTTGAACCACGAAAAATCGGTAGAGTTTTCTATTTTCCCGGTACAACAAGACATCCGGTTAATAGGCTCACGTTTTGGGATGGTAACATCCATGGGTCTTAAGTACAATAATTACCGTTTCGATTTGGTTTCGCCTACCCAGCTAAACCCGATTGGTGAAGCCTGGTTTCCGGCTATGCCCGAAGATGCCAAAATTACCAAATCGAAGCTCACCGTGCTTTGGTTAACTGTACCCTTGCTCCTGGAACTTCAAATCCCGGATGGAGGAAACAGCCGTGATGGCATTTACCTGGCAGGAGGTATTGAAGGCAGTATGCGACTAAGGTCGCACACCAAAGTTATTTATTTCAGCGAAGGCAGCCGTTTTAAAAGAAAAAACAGAGATGATTTTGACCTCAATGGATTTCGCTACAGTTTTATAGCCCGGGCAGGATACCGAAGCATAGGAATTTATGGGTCTTATTCGCCGGTATCGTTATTTAAAACCAATAAAGGTCCCGAGTTGTATCCTTATACAATTGGTATTTCATTTAATTTTAACTAATTAAAACCTATACGCTGCTTTTTCCATCTCTTTCTGGTTCTTAAATTTTACAGGTGGATTCAAATGTTTTTCCAGAAATTTATATATCTGAAACCTGATTTCACGAGCTCTGGCGTGGTCCATTCTATCAAATGAATGGCCACCCGGAACATCCTGAAAAATTTTATATTCAAATTTCTTATTATGAGCCTTTAGTGCGTTAATCAGGTTCTCAACTTCAATAACATGCACATCTTCATCGTTGGTGTTGGTGTGGATTAATAGTGGAGTTTGAAGCTTATGTGCATGAAAAACCGGTGAACGACGTCTGTATTCGTCAATGTTTTCATAAACCTTATCGCCAATATGATAACTGGCCGAAAAGTAATCTTCGTAATCAGGACGAGAATACCCCATACGCGCCACCAAATCGCTCACCGGAACGCCTGCAAAGGCGCAAGTGTAATTCCCCGGATTTTCAAAAATATTCATGAGAGAGATCATACCTCCATGACTCCACCCTACCAATCCCACCCGGCTCTTATCAACAATGCTATAGTTATCAACCATATACTGCCGGCTCATATCTACATCGGAGTTCTCCAAACCACCATAATCAATACGTTCGTAGGTTAAACGGCCATAACCAGTACTACCCCTGTATTCGGGAGCTACCACAATGTATTGTTGCGCCATTAATTCCCGAACTATATGGGTATAATAGGTGTTGAAATCGCCATGTACGCCCCCGTGTGGCAAAACAATTAATGGGTACTTTGCAGAAGCATCAACATTTTTTGGAATAAAAACATATGCCCAAATTTTAACAGGGTTTTTACCCATAAGTGTTTTTGCTGTTTCATGCCCACGTGGAGGCTCTCCGGCCAAAAAAACTTTATCAATAAAAGCTAAGTCGCCAACCTTTTCGTACCACAAAACGTCGTCAATTTTCTTTTCAAGGATATCGAGCCGATGCTGCAGATTATATTCATTTTGCCGCATCTCTTTTAAAAGGTCGGCATTGGATGGTTCCTGCGATAACAAAGAACTCGTTCCCAAAAACAGAAACATACCCAAAAGTAATAAAGCTGATTTTTCCATAATTTGATTATTGGTATGTATTATATGAGGTTGAACCGCATTAATCAACGGTAATCTGTTTAATTCATAAGAACCTAACGTTATTGAAATATTAAGGAAACAACAAAAACAATATGTGATTAATTGTCTGTAATTTACAACACCCTCTGATTGTTACAAAGTAAAAATATTAAATATTCATTAAAAAAACGTGATACTTTAGATGGATATTTGCTGCCCCACAATAGTATTAACAATTCAACCAATCAGGATAACGAGTAGATATTAAAGCATTTATTTAAAAAATGCTTTATAATACAAAAAGCCACAAAAACTGTTTGTCAGTATTTTGTGGCTTTATTATGGTAGCCTCACCAGGACTCGAACCTGAATCTGAAGTTTAGGAAACTTCCGTTCTATCCCTTGAACTATGAGGCCGTTTAAATGCGCTGCAAAATTAAGCAAAAATACGACTCACCCAAATCAGATATACAAAAAAACCGAATTGGATTTATCTTCTTAATAAGGATTGAACGATTTACAGAACCTGCAGGCGTTCAACCACCTGTGCTAAAACTTCGTTGGGTTGAGCAAAATTAATTCTGAGTAAAAGTTTCTTCGATTTTTCGTGAAAAAACTGACTGATAGGCGCAGTGCTAACACCAAGTTCACTTATCAGGCGCTCTGCAACATCTTTGTCTTTTTCCTCACAAACATTTTTATAGCTCAACAACTGAAAGAAAGTACCGAAAGTGGGTATGGGCACCAACCGGGTATGAGATTCAATTAAAGATGCAAAATAATCGCGTTTATCCTGATAAAACTTGGATAGACCTTGGTAAATCTCCTTTTTAAGAACCAAATCGGCTAAAACAGCCTGGTAGGGTGCATAAACACCTGCTCCCATAACCTTTAAAACGCGCCTTATTTCCTGCATTAAAGTAGCAGGAGCCGCACAATAACCCACATTCCATCCTGGCACATGGCAAGCGTGACTAAAGGAGTTTACAAGAACACTTTTCTCAACCAACTTTGGATAAAGAGCGACACTTTGGTGAGAGCATCCGTCAAAAACGATGTGCTCATAGCTTTCATCACTTAATACTACAATACGGGTGCCATTAATAATTTTCTGAAGTCGCAACATATCAAGCTCCGTAAGTACCATACCCGTGGGATTATGAGGAGTATTGATGATTATCATGCGGGTATTGGCATTAACCATTCGCATCACCTCCTCCCAGTCGATATGAAAATCGGGTTCTTTTAATGTAATATAAACAGGCTTACCCCCATTCAGTATTATGGATGGTAAATACGCCTCATTGGCCGGTTCAAAAAGAATTACCTCATCACCTTCTCCTACCAAAGCTGCGATGGTCGCATAAAATGCCTGATTAGAACCATTGGTAATCGTTATCTCACTTTCGGGAGAATAACCATGACCATAAAGGGTTGAGATTTTTAATGCAATTTGATTGCGCAACTCTGGCAAACCGTATGCCGATACACTTTGAGTCGAAAAATTACTAAAAGCAGCCTTCAGCAACTCATCAGGTTTTTCGGTTGATTCACACATCGAAAAATTACCCGACAAATTAAGCACTCCCGGCAGAGCGGACAATTCATCGGCCACTACCTGATTAATCGTATTGAACTTAGGATACATCATTGTTTTAAAGACATTCAACTTTTGTCAAATTTAACTAAATGTAAAGTACCTAAGGGTTAAATTTGGAACCGTATATCCCAGAATTAAATCCATCTGAATGAACAAATTCAGCGTTGGTCAAATAAAACCATCTGTTCTTCAAATAAAAATGATAGAATTCTCTAAAAGCAAAACTATGAATGGCAACTTATTCCCTGAAAAGATCGCTTAGTACATCCAGCGAACGTAGATGGCCAGCCCCTGCAAAGTGAAGGTCAACCAGTAGGATTAAGGCGTTCAAAATTAACCGCCTTTCATTTACATTGGCAGCCAATTGAGTCAACTCATCCTGACTATACCGGAATAATCTTAAAAAAACAACAGCATCTTCGGGGCTTAAAAAATAGGGGTGAGCAGGCTCTGAACTAACAAAACAACCCTCCTGGATATCGAAATATGAGAATTCGTTTGAGTAGTTGTTATGTGGTAAAAAACCAAGAAATCTCGATAAATGGAACAAAAAGAAAAGATGAAAATTTTCGAGTCCTGCCCGCTCAGAATCGAGAAAACTGATGGCATCTTCTAAAAAAGAGAAAAGCGGCAAATTTTTACCTTCACTGCGTAAAACCCTGCTTAGCAATTCTGTTATCAAAAAAGCCTGTGCCCGCCGAGCCTGTGAAAAAGGAATAACTTTTAACGGACGTTCCAACTGAAACTCCTTAATACGCTGAATTTCTTTACTCTGCTTATAATAAACCTCCAATTCGAGTAAATTAAGTGGCTGAAGTAATAGAACTTTATCCCCTTTTTTCTTACCAAAAACAGCGTTTACCATATAACTTTGCATGCCAAAATCCAACGTGAAAACATGAACAATGGCACTGGTTTCGCTGTACCGGGTGTGATTTAAAACAATTCCTCTGGTCTTATGAATCATCGAATGAAGATTTATTTGGCAAATTTATCATATTTACTATTTGTACTGAAAAAGGATTATTATATATTTGCAACCGCAAAACGATAAGCCTGTCAATTGCCCGGATGGCGGAATTGGTAGACGCGCTGGTCTCAAACACCAGTGATAGCAATATCGTGCCGGTTCGACCCCGGCTCCGGGTACTAAAAACCCCACAAAAGCGAACAACTTTTGTGGGGTTTTTCATTCTACCTAAGAAAACATATTAAATATCACAATATCAAATAAATATTTCAAATTTCTTATTGTCTAAATTTTCTATAAGATCTATTCTATCCGTCTAACCCCGATACCTGAGACTTCGCATCTAAACTTCTAATAGTCTGTTTTTCTTTTGTCTTTTTCAACCTACTCCTCCTCTTCCCCACTATCGTCGTTGCCGGTTTCGCCATGCAACATCAGTGTAGCCTGAGTTGAATCGAGCGACTCTACACCTTTGAGTTTTCTTTGGATGGCGCGGGTACGCTTGCCCATTACCTCGTCAATCTGATTGCTGGCCGAGTGCAGGTTCTTCTGCGCTTTTTCGAGCATGCCGCCAAAATTTTCGAACTCTTTTTTTACCGCACCCAGAATTTTCCATACTTCGCCGCTCCGCTTCTGGATGGCCAATGTACGAAAACCCATCTGCAAACTGTTGAGAATGGCAGCAAGGGTTGTTGGTCCGGTGATTACAATTTTGTAATCGCGCTGTAATTCCTCCAAAAGACTGGCTTTGCGCACCACTTCGGCATAAATACCTTCAAAAGGTAAAAACATAATGGCAAAATCGGTGGTATTGGGCGGGTCAATATATTTATCACTCACATCTTTAGCCATTTTGCGGATGGTGGCAAACAAAGTTTTTTGGGCATTTTCGATTTGCACCGGCTCGGCAGTATCGTAGGCATCTTGTAAATGCTCATACACATCGCGGGGAAATTTGGCATCAATAGGAAGCCAGACAATGGAATTGCTATCGTCGCGCCCCGGCAGTTTAACAGCAAACTCTACCAAATCGGAACTTCCTTTTTTGGTTTTTACATTGGCCTCATACTGGTCGGGGGCTAAAATTTGCTCCAGCAACATCGAAAGCTGAACTTCGCCAATGCCACCGCGCATTTTAACGTTACTCAAAACCCGTTTAAGTCCACCAACATCCTGGGCCAGGTTTTTCATTTCGCCCAAGCCGGTTTGAACACTTTCCAATTGCTTGCTAACCATTTCAAACGACTGCCCAATGCGCTCGTTCAGTGTTTTCTGGAGTTTTTCATCAACAGTAGCCCGCATTTCCTCCAATTTCTTTTCGGTACTCTCAACCAGACGGGTTTGCTTTTCTTCGAGCTGACTAAATTTCTCGCGTTGCAAATCGTTAAACGATGCCACATTTTTATCGAACGACTGCTGAAAATCTTTAAAAACCTTATCGAGCGAATCGCGCATGGACTGATTATCCTCTTTGGCGCGATTGATGAGTTTATCTATTTGCTCTACCGTTTTGGCCGTTAATTCCTTTTGTTCTCCTCTGAGCTCATCAAACTTTACCTTTTGCTCACCAATAAACTCTTTTAAATTGGCCGACAAGGTTTCCCTGTTCAGTTTATTGCTTTCGTCGAGGGTTTTATTGATGGTTTCCAAAGCTTTCTGGTTCTGCTCGGTTATCAGCTTAAGCGTTTCGCTCATGCTTTCTCTGAAATCCTTGAACGAATTACTCATTTCGGAACGATTCTCACGTGCAATGGCAGAGTTTTCTTCCCGGTTGGCTTTAAAATCTTCCTTCAGATTGCTTTCTATTCTGGAAATATTGGTGCTGATTAAATCCAGTTTAGCATCGGAACCTCCTTTCGAGCGACGGCTCAGCAATAGAAAAACTAATAAAATGGTATTAATAACGCCAAGGATAATTAAATAAAACTCCATGTTATTGATTTATTAAAAAGCTTACGATTTTAATGTGATGCAAATTTTGTTAAAAAAGCCTTCTTTGATAGGATTATTTAGCCCATTGTATTAATAAAATTTCGGATTTTCATTTTCAAATCGGGGAAGTCATTCACAATGATTTCCCAAACAACTTTAACATCAACCCCGAAATATTCATGAACAAAAACATTCCTCAAACCAACTATTTGAGACCACTCCACTTGTGAAAACCGGCTTTTTGTTTCACTTGATATATGGTTACTGGCTTCACCTATAATTTCAAGTTGCTTAATACAAGCAAACCGCATCATTGAATTTTCCAGAAAGTCAGAAATGTTTTTGTTTAAAATATAAGATTCTATTTCTATAATAGCATCGAAGATATGCTGAAGACGAACCTTATCACCCAATTTACCTCGCATAAATCAGCTGCTTTTCGTTATCAATAATAGGTTTAATGTATTTCGACAAACCATTTGAAGACACTAAGTCCACATTGGAATTTAAAAGTTTCTCGAGGTCAAACTTCATTTGAATAAACTGTAATCCTATGTTATGAGTATAATCAAGGTCAACAAGTATATCTATATCACTTTTCGCATCGGCCTCACCCCTTACGTATGAACCAAACAAGTATGCCTTCAAAACTGGTTTCGTTTTAAAGTATTTTACTATAGATTCAATTTTATCGGAATCGAGTTTCATAAAACAAATATACAAATAAAACAATTGTTGCCCGGAAAAGAATCCAGCCATCATTCAAATGCACTTCTGTTAATGAGCACTGCTTTTTAACTCATCCTGCCACCAGCCACATGGAACTCATTACCAAAAACTTTCTTATACCTTCCGACACCTTCCTTCCAACTAATTATTTAATTACCGGTTCATCACTTAAAATGGGACTGTAATACATATCAAGTGTTCCGGTTTGGAGCACTTTCTCGGGCGAATCAGGCTCAACAATATTCCCTTGCCTGTCGAGCGATTCCCCGGCAATGATTCCGGTGGGCGTTATGCCAATCCCCTCTGAATTGTATGGGCGACTGTAAATTACAGCGCCAACGGGAATTGTTTTCCCCTTTTCATCTAAAACCGTACCATCGCTTCTGAAAGTAAACGGAACATGGTCGTTAGTTACCCCGAAAACATCCTTGCCAAGGTTAAAACTTTGGTCGAGAACAATTTTCCGGTATCCGTTAATATTGGCTTTCATGGTAGCCAATGAAGGATAAAACAGGTTGCCCTTTATAAATGAGACGTTTTTCTCCGGTGCACTAAACAGATAACCTTTCTGAATACTAAAATCCTGCATTAATTTCTGGCGGTCGGTGAGGCGTGCTTTGCGATCTGCTTTAGGAAAATGTTTTAAAGCCTCATCGTCCAGAACTTCTTCGGCAGTAAATTGCAACCCAAGCCGACTAACAGCATTGGTTTGCCGGCCATATTCAATCAACTCGTTGCGAATCTCGTTGGGCATTACACCATATAAATCGGCCCCAATTACCGAATAATAAAAGTAGCCCATTTCGCCCATGCCGGCATTTGTGTTCATAAAATCGGACAAGGTGGTTTTATTTGGTTCAGAACTTTTATATGCGCCATAATTCATGTCGGTCCAGCCCTTCATTCCGGGTAATTTTCGCTGAAACGACCAAACAGCATCAATGGTATTGCCCGTTTTTGCATGGCAACCCACACATTGCGCCAACTCTTCGGTAGTTTGAGGCCGTAAATCGCCAAAGCGGTTTTCAATATATCCCGCAATAATCCATCCTGCGCCGTTATCAACCCAGCCTTGTCCTTCACGTCCGTAGAAAATACCCGAATCATTCTCTTCATCAATGGCAATATCGGCCAAATCCACATCTTTCCATTTATACATGTACCGTATTTCCTTTACCCTTTTTGAGCGGGTGCCGGGAAACTCATAATCGTAGCGGTCGGTTGCAGCCAACCCATCTAGCCGGGTTCCGGTTTTGCCATCGGCATTTAAATCAACATAGTGCAAGGGATGCGCAAACTCGGTACCTACCGGATAAAAACCTTTTTTTACAGCAACTCCTGATGCATCTCCCTCATAGAAATCAGGTACAGATGGATTATTCTTAATGTTCATTTCCAGAATATCCAGATTTCGTGCATAAACACCGGCATTGAATGTTCCATTTTGCGTGGTAAACGGTTTTGGTAAACGGATGTAAATTCCGCTAACACTTCCCGAGAGTGGCGTAAAAATGGCATACGGAAAAAAGTTAACAGCCCTCCATCCGGTAAACTGGTTGTATTCGTCAATAACAAAACCATCGTTGTTGATGTAGCCATGCAAACCATTGTCAGTAGGATTATCTTCCCTGAAAGGGAATAAATGCCGCGGGTTAAGGGCCGGAAATAAAATATAACGTTTGTCGGCATTACCTTTGTTTAACCAATTGTTATTGCCTGATTGACGGGCTTTTAAAAATGCCGGATACCAATTGTCGTGCCGCACGTACTCCACATCTTCCTCATCAGGCAGAGCAATGCCTTCGGCTTTGAGCCGTTTCTCAATGTTTTGAGGATAAATAATATTTTGCCACAATATTCGGTTTAAATTGGCCGAAGGAAAGCTGTAAACAATTTGGTCGTCGGCAATGGGAAAACTGTTGCCATGTTCCATTTCGGCCAGAAAATTGGTGTGGCAATACTTGCAGGCGTTTTGGGTACCATATCCGGTTTCAATCCAGCATTGGGCCGGGATGCCCGGATCTTGGTTAAACGAAGGCTTATAAGCGGCTCCCGATAGCGCTTTAAAATTTGCTGGTGCTACCCCCTTTAAAAAATCTTCGGATGATATAACCTCGGCCAACAACCCTATACTCTGAAGCTGTTGAAGATAATCCTTGTCAAAACTACTGATGCGACTACAATTGTTAATGGCAGCCAGAACAATCAGCAGAGGTATCAACAAAATCAATAATTTAGCCGGAAAAGGTTTCATAATCGAAAGATTTTAATAAACTTACAATTTAATAATATTGTAGGTTTTAACCAAAATAAGCGTAAGTGTGACCAAAATTGCAAGTTTGTACCAGCATGAGGAGATTTTCTATTAATGCAAAAATTCAGAGTTCTCAAGATAATCGCGAGTTTTATGGCTTAGATTTGGGATGAAGTATAAGCTTAATTCTTGGGCTTGACGCAAATGTTAAAATTGGATTTAATAAATAGCAGTGTATATGTTTAGAGTTTATGCGGATTCGAATGAAGTAAGAGTTTACAAGTTAGATATTCTGTACCTTAAGGCAACCAGAAAGAATAATTGGAAATTTTTTATAGCATTTTTTAAGGACTCGGAAACTCTTTTAAGGGTTTCAGTGAATCATATTCTTTTTAAAACATTTATTTCAATTCAGCAACATTCATTAACACCAACTCTAAAGATATTTTGGAAAAATGGAATGGTTTTAACTACCGATTCCCTAAAATTGACAATCAAAAGACAATGGTTCAAAAATCCTATATTCACGGTTTACGATTCCGAAAATATAGTAGGAAAGGTGTCAACGAATTTAGGGATGACTGTTGGAACATCGGTATATGATGTGGAACTTAATTGTAAAGATGAAGATGAAATTTATTGTTTGATAGAAATCATTTTGTCATTACCTACACCAATATATTAGCTAACATGAAAAAAATCAATCAAGTTTCAAGTATAAAAAGAAGAATTGCTTCATTGATTATTGACCTTTTCGTTTTAAACCCCGCTAGCTCGAAT
>CALEUX010000033.1 GCA_937920475.1 uncultured Marinilabiliaceae bacterium | reverse complement strand
CTTAGAAGTTTAGATACTAGACAGAAAGAAAAGACTTAATAGAAATAACAGACAAACAAGACGGTTGAGTTATTTTGCTTATTTTAAGCATGTTGCTTTTTGTGTCTTTTGTCTAAAGAATAATTTTAAACAGTTTCTTAGTAATATTAAGAACTTTTGAGAATCAGGTATAATTCTAAAATAACTCGAGCTGCATATAGGGGGTTTCGGTTTTCTTGGGCGCTTTGCCAATAAACAGCTCCATTTCGCCAAACTGTTTGTCGGTAACCCTAATAATACCTATATGGCCCTTTTCGGGAAGGTTGTTTTTAACGCGTTTTATATGCACATCTGCATTTTCGCGGCTTGGGCAATGACGTATGTAAATCGAAAACTGGAACATAACAAAGCCGTCTTTCAGCATTTTCTTTCTGAAATCGCTGTATATTTTGCGTTCCTTTTTAGTTTCGGTTGGCAAATCAAAAAACACCATTACCCACATAACTCTGTATTCGTTTAAGCGTTCCATGTATCGGGAAATTGAGGATAGGCAATTTTTCGGCTGCTCCCTTCAAAGCAACTGTAAACCGATGCGGTGGTTTGCGAAATGGCCACCATTAAAGGGCTTCGTTTATCGTTAATAATTACATCGAGCTGCGGTATGCTCAGTAATTTCCATTTAACTTCTTTGGTAAGTTCGTTAAATGACGACTGCGTATTTACTATTTCCAGAACCGTTTTATCAACAAACGGCCGGTAGGGTTCCATAATATCATCGGCCAAACAGTAAGCATTATACCTGTTTTGATGATGGATGCCCAATGTTGGCAATAGCCCCGATGCTACCAGGCCGCGTGCCACTATGGCTCTTAAAATGGCATACCCGTAGTTTAGCAGGTTGTTGGGAGGGGCTTCGTCGCGGCCTCGCCTAAAACCATCAATGGGAAACAAATTGGCCCAAAAATAAGCGGCTGCCCGGGCTTCGTGATTATCACCATCGCCCGAGGTAACACTCGAAGCCCAATGCAGCATATTGTCGATAGGTATATTGCGTTCATTCTTTAGCAGTTGTGCCTGGTTTTCAATTTTGGCTTTTATGGTTTGTTGCCACATCTGCTTTTTTAGAGGAACCGATGCCGATAACTGGTGGCGATAACGTTCCGATTGAATGCTGTTACCATCCAGCGGCAATAATAATCCTTGTGGATGGTGCGAACTGTTGCAGGTAATAACAGCACAATTATTGGCCACTAATTTTTCTAACAGCGAATGGGTAATAGTTATTTGCTGATGGTCGGTTATTAACACGCCAATATCTTCAATGGGGATGGCGTTTGAACCGCTTTGATTGTCGAGTCCCTGGGCGTTGGGCAGGTTTATTACCAGTTGGTCGTTACGGGTACTCAGGTACGCAGGGTTGCCAAAGTAGAGCGTTTTTTTTATCATGATACTAACATTCATCAAACGACTTTGAGTCATCCGATGAAAAATTACCGGAGTAATCTCAAAATCATCAGTTGTTTAACATGTGTTACGATGCAATTATCACTTGCTAAAAATGTGCATAAAATAATCTTATATATAATACGAGTTAAATTCGGAAATGGTTATGTATTAAGTGGGCATTTTTGATCAAGAATTGCAGTTGCATTAAATCAACTATTATTGTAGCGTCACGTCAATCATGATTAGGGGCAAGAAGTTAGTTGTGGCTAGTATCAAGTCGACCATTAAATGACGGGTGAACCTGTTGCGATTGCTGGTTCCCCGAATTTTGGGGTGAGCGAGGTACAGAACTTATTCGATATCATCCAATTTTTTAAAGCCAATAAGTTTTGCCTGATGTTGTTCTTTAAATGATTCCAAGCCACCAAACATTTTCAGAAGCTTTTCTACTTGTACCAACGAATCATCTCCGTTAACAAAATCAAAATAGGAACTATAACTCCATTCGTTAAACCCATTGCAAAAGCCATGATGAATAGGATTGCGGTGTGTATATATTACTGTATTCAAAAAGTGTTGCTTGTTCTCAATTGGCTGTCGCTTAAAATTTTTAATAAACAGCGACCCCATTCGTTTATACATCTTATTAAACGACTGCGTATAACAACTAAAAAAATTAGCAAATTGTTTCGATAAGTATTTTTCAATATCGCTATCGCTAATAAACTGATTATCCGGTTGATCTTGATTATCTTGTTTATCATTCCCAAAGTTTCGAACTTTGGGAATGATTGAATCGTTATAATTATTCGATTTCGAGTTTAAAATTAGTTCTTCGATGGTATCGCGTTTACGTATCCGTATTACAAAATGGAAATGGTTTGGCATGAGACACCAGGCATACGTTTCGGCAATTGGGTAAATGTATAGCCGGTACTTTTCCATAAAATAACGGTAGTTCTCTGTTTCGCAAAACACATTCTCAAACCCGTTGGCATGATTAAAAATATGATAAACGGTATCGGGTTGCAGAGGAGGCAAAAGAAATTAATACTCACCTATTGAAACTATTTGGCCGATATGGTTTATTCGGACTTTAATAGTATCATTTGCGAAACCAAGGGTTTTGAATTGTTTATAAGTAAAGTTTTTCAGTTCTTTATTATCTTTTAAGGTACTTTCAAGATGGTGCCGGAATTTATAATCTCTAATAATGTTATTACCATAAAATATTTTTGACATAGTTTGCACCCTAAACAAATTCGGACTTATCAATGCATAGTTATCCGGGTTCATCAGGTCAATCTCTTTGGGGTTAAAGCCGGTTTTATCGTTGGGAAAAACAAAGTACTCGTTTTGTTTCATGCTAAAAAGAAACTCCCAACCTTCATTTTTCCTGAAATCTTTGTCGATTATCGGTAGTCCCAATGACGCGTGGGTGGTGGCTTCAAAAAATGAAACCACGTTTTCTTGCAAATCACCTTTCTCATCGCGATATACAGCCACATGGTGGTTATTGCCGGTGTTAACAAAGTCAACTGGAATGGTTTTCCCATCGCTATCGGTTATCAGGTTGCCATCTTTATCCTTTTTGTCGTGCAACGCCTGAGCATTGGCAACGCCGGATATTGTAACCCTTTTTATAACAATGCCCTTTTGTGGATTGAGCCAGATGGGATTTTCTTCCAGGTTTGAAAAGGCCAGCTTAGGGTTGTTATCAAATTCTCTTAACCGCTCTTCCAGTTTCTGGCGTACGTTTTTATCCACAACCTTATCAACTCTCAAGTCGGGTCCCACATCTTTTCTAATGGTATAGACTGTTTCCATCTCAACGGTTTTCACCTTTTCAGGCACCACAATTGTTTTGGCTGCATCCACATAAACCGGATTGTTCAAAACACTGTTTTTTCCTGTAAATGCTTTCTTTGGGTCATTGCCAAATTCTTGAAGCCTTTTTAAAAGAGCTTCGCGATAGCTTTTTTTAGCCACTTTGGCGATTAATGCTTCTGTAAATGAAGCTCCAATTTTCACTTCTTTTGTTGCGTAAACCTGGCTGCTTCCATAAATAGTTTCGTTGTGCAACTGACCGCGAGGCGTAAGCTGAACTTTTTTATTGGTTCCGCTTTTCTTTTTGGTGATATTAATGTTTTTGGTTACCACCTTATTTTTAGACTTAATTGATACAAGTATGTTTTCAAGGTGTTCTTTTGACGATGCTCTGAATTCGCCAATTGGCATAGGTGGTTTAAATTTTAGTTTGCCTTTGTCGTCTCTATATAACTCTTTTGTTTCAATACCATAAATACTGCCGGCCTTGTCGCTACGGGCGTTTAGATTGTTAAGATATTGAATGTGGCTGCGTTTGGTAAAAGCTATGGTGAGGGCATCCATGGCATGGTGTCGGTGGTCGTTGCGCTTGGTCCAATCTTTTATGCGTTTGATGCGCTGCCCCTCACGTCCTTCGATGATTTCTGTCAGGCCAAGTTTGTCGTATTTGTCCCAATTCAGGTCCTGCATCACATCTACAAGCTGCCAGTCATCACGCAAGCGGTCGGTTATAGAGCCGGTGGTGGAAACTACACTTCTAGTAATCTTCTCCAACATGCCTTTTGCTTCACGGGCAATGTACTGAGAGTCGCGCAAGTCACGTTCAATAAAATCATCAGGAATATCGGCACCCTTCATTTTCAGCTTTTTGCATTTAGTGGGGCTTATTTTTCCTGCTTTTAATAAGTCATCCACTCTGAGTAAATACTCTGAAAGTTTTTCAGTTCCAAATTTGTTTAAGATATAATCGTGTGCCGTTTCGTTGCCTTTTTCAATGTTTACATCTCGTTTTTCGAGTGTTTTGTTCGAGAATGAATCGTCAAATAGCCTGGATTGAGGTATGATGTGCTCAATATCGAACTCATTGGTAAAAAGTTTTTCTTTTGAAATATAGGTATCGGAATAAAGGGTTTTATACCCTCTGTGTTCAAGTTCTTTATAAAGTTT
The DNA here is from genome assembly GCA_937920475.1 of uncultured Marinilabiliaceae bacterium. GTDB lineage: Bacteria > Bacteroidota > Bacteroidia > Bacteroidales > Marinilabiliaceae > CALEUX01. The sequence goes on along the minus strand of CALEUX010000033.1, from coordinate 5,593 downwards.
GTAGCGAATCAGGTCGTTGCGGCTCACATGGCTCAATCCAAACTCTTTTTTCAAAATTTGACGAATTTGTTCATGTTCGGCAGTGGTTTTGTTAATGGCAGTGGTCATGTCGGCACGCTCTTTGGCACTCTTTTTCAGTTCACGGGCCATCTCTATTCTTATCTCATCGGGTTTCCCATAAGTATCAATAACACCATTTACCACATTAACCAGTTGGTTTAATATTTTCTCTACTACAGGATTGCGCAGGCTGTTTTTCTTGAGAATTTCGAGTCGGTCTTGCAGCGCCTTGTTTTCAATTTCCTCTTTGTTTAGCGAGTTTTTTGAGTGCCGGTATCCTGCATATTCGCAAGCACTGGGTTCTTCAGGTCTTTCCTTTCTACCTCCAAAAGCAAATCCCTCTTTTAAATGCGGTAGAATTTTACGCATGGCTTTGGTGCTCAAACTTCCATAGTCATCCTGAAGTGAGATATTAGCCATAATGGCAGCATACTCTTTGGGGAATCCCGTAAGTGCAATGATTTTAGTAATAAGCGATTCTGTACCTGTTTTTGAGTTATCGCCTTCGTACGAGTACAAAAGATGCCAAAGTTTGAACAGGGGTTGTTTCTCAATGTCGGCACCTACAATTAAAGCATCAAATTGTAATATATCAGTATTATAGCCTAAAGCTGAGAATACGTCGTGAACCAGCTCCGAAATTTTTTCTGCACTCATTTTTGAAAAATCATGCTCCCCATGTCCACTCAAAGAAATGATGGTCTGATAAGCATTATAGAATTCTGAAATGGTTCTGTTACCCTCAATTTTCTTGAAATTAAGCTCCAGGTCTTTGTGGTTTTTAAAGAGGACTTTTAAAGCATCGGTATTGCTTAACTCTTTTTTGATGAACAACTCCTTTGCAAGCGTTTCCATTTCGTCCTGATTCAAAAATCGGGAAGTCCCATTAATCTTATCCGTAACCTTTGTGTTATTTAGGTTTTGCCAAATTTTGAACTCCTGAAAAATGGGCGATGACTTGGGGCAAACGCGCAATCCGGTTGTTTTTCGGGTAGTTTTGCCATTTGCAACATATTCAATCTCGCGACTTTCAAATTCGCAAAAACTAATAAGTCCTTTCTGACTTTTAAGCCTACGCTGATAAAAAATGATAATATCCCGTATTTCGGATTTTAACTCAGGTGTTAATTCTTTATGATATCTGGCCTGAGTTTCCCAAATTCGTTCAAACTCATCCAAATAATCCTGCCGGTAGAAAACTTTATTGCGCAAGCTGTAATGTGGGTCGGCATCTAATTTTTCCATCAAATACTGACCAACCGTTTGCTTATTAAAATAGAGTTCTTTGCTTCGGTCGCTAATGGCACCTAAATAGCCACTAGAGCTGTTGAGTTGAATATTGATTTGCTGTAATACAACAACTAACTGTTCTAAATTAAGTTTTTCCGATAGAGCTTTCGCTCTCCACTCGTAGTTTTCAATCTTCTGCTGGGCTGTGTTGCCTTGTCTTTTTGTGCCAACCAATTCAAAACCTTTTTCTTTGAATTTTTTAGCACAGATAGCCCAAACGGCATCTCGCTTTTTTCCTTGAAGTTCTTCTTTTAATTCAATGGAAAGAAAATCGGGATAATATGATTGTTGCTTATCAAATACCCTGTCAAACTCCGTTTGTAAATCGGAACGGTAAAAGTCGGGAGTTGATTTCATTCCTTCTTTGTGCAGTAATAAGAGCAGTTGTCCGGGAGTAATGTTTTCATCGTAAAGCCTTTTGGCTATACTCATGCCATCAATGAGCTGTCCCTCGTCTTGCGACTTGGCTTTGCGACTGCTTTTGTACCCTCGCTTTTTGTTTATCATCAACAGCACCTTTGCCAATTGCTCTAAAGAAATTTCTTCATTGGCAGCTTTGGCTCGCAATCTATATGTCTCGAAAGTTGAATGGTTGCCGTTTTCTGAGAGCAGGGTTTCATTATTTATAAACCCGGAATTTTTAAGCACTTTGATTAGGTTGTCACGACGTAGTTTATATCGTTGCAGGTTTCGGCGCATGCTGCGTTTTAATGTGCGCTCAGCATTAGTGGTAATGCTTTTACCTTTTTCAAAATTGGTTATCTCATCAATAGTTAATGGGTTTACTCGAACTCCAAGTTTAATTATTGATGATTTTTCATCACTGTTTTCAGCTTCGTTAACCAGTGCCCAACCAATAGAGGTGGTTCCCAAATCAAGTCCTAAAATCTTTTTCATAATGTCAAGGGTCATGTTTACGGGATAACCATTAAGTCATTGAAGGCGTTATCCGGCAAAGGGTTTCATAATACTAATCTGATTATGCTTTAAAAATTAGGAAAACAAGCAGATGTTTGAATTCCCAAATATTTCATTAAAACATTTGAAAATTAATAAAAATTATTGTAAAATTGTTCTACATTTTGAAGCAATTCACAATAAGGATTATTCCGTTGTGAAAACATTAAAGGCGGGACAAGGCAACTTGTCTCGCCTTCTGTTTTATTAAAGTTTTACTAAAACAATTGTCCATAAAGTTTTGCATGATTTTGACAATTATTGAAATACAAATTCAGGATAGCAAATTCTAGAGTTCACCATATTAAATCTTTGCGCCATAGCGTCTTTGCGTTTTCTTTTAAAACGAGCCATTACTTACATTAAGTGAAGTCTTTAATGTTCTTTTGATATAATTAATTCTATCAACGTTTCCTACGTTCAGCTATTACCATCTTAATATCTCCAAAGCTGAATTTGGTACCAAGCCCGTTTTTAGCTTCTGTTAGGCTTTGCCCGGGGTTGTTTTGAAGGTAGGCTTGTATGGTTTTAATACGAGTATGGTCTAAAACCGTTGTAATGTCTATTTCGCCCTGTTCAATTGCTTTGGCCAAATGCCCCTCAATGGTGCTTTGAACCAGATTTTGTTTTTTGGCAATGGCTTCAATGCTCAGTCCCAAACGGTAAAGGTTAACCGTGTTTTTCCAGGTGGGTATTTTTGGCGGTTTCTTAGGTTCCGGTTCCGGGATTAAACTATCAGGCCGTTGTTCAATGCCTTTATCGATGCAATATTCCTTTATTATTTTCAGTATTTCATCTCCAAACTGTTGGGTTTTTCGTTTGCCAAACCCTTTTACTTTCAGTAATTCCTTTTCCGAAGCAGGCATTTTTTCTGCCACTTCAATTAAAGCTTTGGTTGGCACCACCATATAAACCGGCAGGTTCAACTCCTCGGCACGGCTGTTTCTCCATGTACGCAGTTGCTGGTATAGTTCTGGATTTGATGAGGTTACTGGCGGTTTGGTATCTTTAACGAATTTAGGCTTTTGTATTTCTTTTTCAATAAGGCTTACCGATTTGGCAGCCAGATAACCGGCAATTGTAAAACCCTTGGCACAGGCTCTAAGACAATGGTTATGGGTGGTATAGCTTCTGGCAATTTGGTTTAAAGCTTCTGTAATACTTTTCCGAACAGCTTTATTATCGGTTTCCAATTCAACCCCGGTGGTTAATGGCTCTATAATTTCAATGAGTTTTCCTAAAAAGTAATCACATCCTTTGCAAATACGCTCCTGAAGCTGTGGGTCGTCGCTTACCGCAACGCGGCGACTAAACAGTTGTTGCAGCTGCTGCTTAAATTTTGCTGAAACATCAGAAACCGTTGTCTCATAAACACCCAGAATGGAGTCTGTTTTTTCGGGTAAGCTTCCAAAAACAATATTCCGGTTTTCGTCAATCTCTTTTTTCAGGTTCTTGAGTTGTCGCAGAAGCCTTGTAAAATCGAAAAGTTCAGTTATCAGTTCCTGCTCGTATTCAATTTGGAAACTGCGCATGCGTTCGGGAGTTGGTATGTTAGTGGCAGCCTTTTCAATAAAGCTGTTAACCGATTGGCTGCTGATAATGCTGCGTTCGTCAATGGGCGACGATAAAATCAATCCTTCCAGCGTACGGCAACGGCTCAGTGCCACGTAAACCTGCCCGTGAGTAAAGGCTGCATTGGCGTCGATAATGGCTTTCTCGAAAGTAAGGCCCTGACTTTTATGAATGGTTATGGCCCATGCCAATTTTAACGGAAACTGGGTAAAGGTGCCGGTTATTGTTTCATCAATTTCGTTGGTGGTTGGGTTTAGGGAATATTTAAAATTTTGCCACAGGGCGGCTCCTACTTCAATGGAATGGTCGTCGCCATCGCACCGCACCCGAATTATGTTGTTGTTAATAGATTCAACAACACCTATTTTCCCGTTGTAATAAAGCTTTTCGCGCGACGAATCGTTTTTGATAAACATCACCTGTGCTCCTTTTTTCAGTACCAGTTCGGTATCGTTTGGGTAAGCGTATTCGGGGAAATCGCCTTCAATTTCAGCATTAAAAATAAAGGGATTAAAAGGTATAGCCTGAAGCTTTTGTTCGTTAATATATTGCGCCTGGCGGTTGTGCGATGTCAGCGTAATATACCCCGGCAATTGCTGCATGGCCGGCTGGTAGCGGCTGTTAAGCATTTGTAAGCCTTCGGTTGTTAACCGGTTTTCACGAATCTGATTCAGCAGGTCGATAAACAGCTGGTCTTTTTGTCTGAATATGGTTTTCAGCTCAATGGTTTCTGCCGGATATTTCTCTAAAACCTTACTCTGGAAAAAGAAAGGCCCTGTGTAGTAGTTTTTTAAAATGGCCCAATCGTCGTCTTTTATAACTGGTGCTAATTGTTGTAAATCGCCAATCATCAGTACCTGAACACCGCCAAAGGGAAGCTGCCGCCTGCGAACCCGCCGCAAAACACCATCAATGGCATCCAGCAAATCGGCCCTCACCATACTTATTTCATCAATAACCAGCAAATCCATACTACGTATGATGTTGAGCTTTTCGCGGTTAAAATGCATGCTCAATTCACCTTTTTTATCTTTCTCAGCTAAATACTGATTGGGAATTTGTGGCCCAAAAGGCAGTTGAAAAAATGAGTGAATGGTTACACCACCTGCGTTTATGGCAGCAACACCGGTAGGTGCCACCACAACCATGCGTTTGGGCGATTTCAGGCGTAGATCTTTCAGAAATGTTGTTTTGCCGGTTCCGGCTTTACCGGTTAAAAACAGGTTTTTCCCCGTACTTTCGATAAACAAGCGGGCCAGGTCGAGTTGATTATTACTGGTGTTGGTTAACATAGATGGTAAATTTCTGAAAATTTTTGGAAAAATAATGATTGAGGAGATGTTTTTCGATATTGAAAATCGACTTAATGTATAGAAATGGCGGTAATAATGGAAGGAGCATTTTTTAAGATGGTACTATTACAAACTGTTTGAATTTAATAAGATGATATTATTGCGTTAAACAGGTATAAATTAAAATCATTGGTGTCCGGTAAAAAATTTTGGAAATGATTAAATGCTCTAATTCATGAGGAATCCAGAAGGTTTTATTTTCTTGCAGCGGCGGCATTTTTTGCTTACTTTTTTTTGCTGCAGTGGAGCGAAGCGGATCATGAATGCCATTGAAAGAAAACATAAATGAATAAAAAAAGTAATCCCGATTCATCGGGAGAGCACTTAAACGAAGAATGTATTTTTTACCGGACAATAGTGAA
>CALEUX010000032.1 GCA_937920475.1 uncultured Marinilabiliaceae bacterium | reverse complement strand
GCCTTAAAAAGAAAACACGAATGAATAAAAAAAGTAATCCCGATTCATCGGGAGAGCACTTAAACGAAGAATGTATTTTTTACCGGACAATAGTGATTAGATTACTGAAATAAACTACTTATAAGTAATTCCTTTTTAGCTAAAAAAACCTCATATTTGCACACCCCTTTCAGAATAATCCGGTTCAAAACTAATACAATCTGTTTATGAAGGAGATTTTCTTCTGTCATGAGCTATGTTGGTATTGGGTGTAAGGAAAAATTTAAGAAAAAATGCAGGAGAAAAAAATTAAAGAACTGGAGCATAGCCCTGTTGGCCGCTTAATGTGGCGCTATTTTTGGCCATCGTTTATTGGTGTAATGGCCAACTCGCTGTACAATATTGTTGACCGGATTTTTATCGGACAGTTTATTGGTGCCGAAGCGCTTAGCGGAATTACGGCTGTTTTTCCGGTTATGGTAATCATGATGGCTTTTGGAATGCTAATTGGGCTGGGTGCCAGCGTTCAACTATCCATTGCCATGGGCCGTAAAGACTTTACAAGAGCACAGAAAATCCTTGGTAATGCTATTGTTTTGGTGGTCATCATCTCAGTTTTGGTAACCATACTCGGGTTCAGTATAAAAGACCCTATGTTGCGGCTTTTTGGCGCCACCGATACGACTATTGGTTATGCCAACGAATATTTGAACTATATTCTTTGGGGAGTTATTTTACATGAATTTGGATTTTCATTGAATGCTATGATTCGTGCCGAAGGCAATGCCCGTATTGCCATGTACAGCATGCTCATAAGTGCAGGTGTTAACATTCCGCTGGATGCGCTTTTTATCATTTATTTTAAAATGGGTGTACAGGGTGCTGCTTTAGCTACCATCATTTCCATGGCCGTATTGTCGGTTTGGGTATTTGTGCATTTTCGCAGCAAACGTTGTATTGTACCTCTGAAAAAGAAATACATCACCATTAACAAACCTATTTTATTATCCATTTTAGCCATTGGGCTATCGCCATTTTTAATGCAAATGGCCAGTAGTGTTGTTCAGGCGCTTCTTAATATTAACCTGATTAAATACGGTAGCGATATGGCCGTTGGTGCCATGGGTATTGTGATGAGTGTTGCTGTAATTATTGTGATGAGCATTGTAGCGCTTAATATGGCCTCACAGCCAATAATTGGGTATAATTTTGGTGCCAAAAACTACGGTCGTGTTAAACAAACATTGGGCTTTGGCATTTGGATAGCCACTTTATTCTCGGTTACAGCCTGGATTCTTGTTGAAATGTTCCCAAAACAAATTGTCAGAGTTTTTGTGGGCGACAGTCCGGAACTGATGGCGTACGCCACACAGGGCTTAAGTTTATACCTGATTACACTTCCGGTTATAGGATTTCAAATTGTTGCCGGAAATTATTATCAGTCGGTGGGGAAAGCCGGAATTTCCATATTTCTAAGTTTATTAAGGCAGGTTCTTGTTTTTATTCCTATGTTGTTGATTCTGCCTTCTTATTTTCAAATTAAAGGTGTTTGGCTGGCCGGACCTGTAGCCGATTTCTCATCAGCCATTGTTTGTGCTGTTTTGCTTGTTTACGAGTGGCGTAAACTAACACGACTCAACCAAACATGACAAATATTTGTTTCTGTTTTTAATGATTATTGTATTTTAAACACGTTAAAACTAAAAAAACAATAATATGTCAGGTAAACCATCTTTTAAACGATTATCATTATTAATGTTTGCATCATTGTTCCTGCTTGCTTTTTCCGGACCATCGCGACAATCGGTTCTGGATGTCTCCAACATGAACCAAAAGGTAAAACCGGGCGACAATTTTTACCAATTCGTTAATGCCGGTTGGCTGGCTAAAAATCCAATACCCGATTATCTCAGCCGTTTTGGGTCGTTTGACCAGCTAAGCGAAGAAAATGAAAAGCAATTATTTGATTTACTAACGGCCATACAAAACGACCAGAAAGCACAGTCTGGCAGTAATCGCCAAAAAATACGCGATTTCTACAAAAGCGCAATGGATACACAAACCCTTGATGAGATGGGCATCAAACCCATCATCCCATTGTTACAAAAAATTGAAAGCGTTACCACTGCACAGGAACTGTCAGATGCTATTGCTTTTCTCCATCAGCAGGGAATTGGCTCACTCTTCGGACTAGGAGCACAACAAGACCGCAAAAACACAGAGCAGATGATTGCCAGCATTGGCCAAGGAGGTTTGGGAATGTCGGACCGCGATTATTATCTGAAAAACGATGCCCGTAGCACTCAAATCAGAGATAGCTATCAGGTTTTAATTGAGAAGTTATTTACCTTGGCCGGTTCATCTTCCCAAGAAGCTGCTAAAACCCGCCTGGCTGTTATGCAAATTGAAACCACGCTGGCCGAAGCTTCAATGGACCGCCTTACCTTGCGCGACCCTTATGCCACTTATAATAAAATGGCGGTTACCGAACTGGTTGAAAAAAGCCCTGGCTTCGACTGGAACAGCTACCTCAATGCCCGCGAAATTGCAGTTGAAGAACTTAATGTTAGTCAACCTCTCTTTTTTGCAAAAGTTTCCGAAATGGTTTCACAGATAAGCATTTGCGACTGGAAAACCTACTTAAAATGGAACGTTTTAAATTCAACAGCATCGTTTCTTGGAAACGATTTTGAAGAAGCCCGCTTTGCTTTTTATGGCACTACAATGACTGGTAGCGAAAAACAGCGCGAACGCTGGAAAAGAGCATTAGGCTCTTTAAACTCAGCATTGGGTGAGGCTTTGGGACAAGAATATGTAGCCATTCATTTCCCTCCAAAATCAAAAGAGCGAATGATTGATTTGGTGGAACACCTTCGAAAAGGCTTTGCACAACGCATTGAACAGTTAGACTGGATGAGCACCGAAACCAAAAAAAAAGCACAGGAAAAGCTGGAAGCCATCAATGTAAAAATTGGTTATCCCGAAAAATGGACCGATTACAGAGCTCTTGATATTACAGACCAGCCTTATGTTTTAAATGTTCTGGCAGCCCGTCAGTTTAACATCATACGGAATCTTTCAGAGATTGGAAAACCTGTTGACCGCCAAAAATGGTTTATGACTCCACAAACCGTTAATGCCTATTACAGCCCAACCATGAACGAAATTGTGTTCCCGGCAGCCATTCTTCAGCCACCGTTTTTCTATGCCGATGGCGATGATGCTATGAATTTTGGTGCCATTGGAATGGTCATTGGTCATGAAATGACTCATGGCTTCGACGATAAAGGACGGCAATATGGCAAAGATGGCAATTTACAAGATTGGTGGACACCCGGTGACAATGAGCGATTTACAGCCCGTTCGCAGGTTTTAATCGACCAGTATAACAACTATGTAATGCTCGATTCATTAACCATCAACGGAAAGCTAAGCCTTGGCGAAAACATTGCCGACCTGGGAGGACTAAGTATTGCTTATCAGGCGCTTCAAAACAAATTGAAAATGGATGGCCGCCCCGGTAAAATTGATGGTTTTACACCTGAGCAGCGTTTCTTTATTTCGCATGCCCAAATTTGGCGTAACCATATGCGTGAGCAACGCTTACGCCAGCAATTGAACGAAGGCCCCCACTCACCGGGCGAAGCTCGCGTTAATGGCATAGTTTATAACATGCCGGAGTTTTATAAAGCCTTTAAAGGAAGTGAGAAAGGTAAGCGCTTTATTAAACCAGCCGATAGAGCAAAAATTTGGTAAACTCATTTTTTACCTCCTAAAATACAAAAGAGGGTGCCTCATTTTTTTTGAAACACCCTCTTTTTATTTGAAATGATATCATAAAAACTATTGTATCATAGGAACCTCCATTAATAAAACCTCTGCCCCATCTGAATTTGCCTGTAAAGTAAAACAATCTGTATCCCAGATTCCAAAACCATCGCGCTCATCCAATGGTTCACCTTCTATGGCAACTTCGCCATTTAAAACAAAAGCATACACACCATTTCCGGGCTTTTTAACATCGTAATTAAGCGAAAAGCCTCGTTCAAATTTACCTATATGGAACCATGCATCCTGATGAATCCAAACGCCATCATCACCAGGATTTGGCGATAAAATCTGCTGCCACCTGTTTTGGCGCTCGTTCATTTTTAATGAAATTTGGTCGTATCTGGGTTTCACATTCTTTTGGTTTGGAAAAATCCAAATCTGAAGAAATTTTACAGGTGAATCATTGCTTTTATTATACTCACTATGCATGACTCCGGTTCCGGCACTCATTACCTGAATATCGCCATGTTTTATTACGGCCACATTTCCCATGTTATCGCGATGTTCAAGGTCGCCCTCCAAAGGGATGGAAATAATTTCCATATTATCGTGAGGATGCATGCCAAATCCCTTGCCAGGAGCCACATAATCGTCGTTTAGTACCCTTAATACGCCAAAGTGCACGCGTTCAGGGTTATAATAATTGGCAAAACTAAAGGTATGCTTACTATGCAGCCAGCCGTGGTTGGCATCACCACGGCTATTGGCTTTGTGTACGATGGTCTTCATCTCTTAACTTATTAGTCAACAAATAATTACTGCTTAACAAATTGTACTTCTGCGCTCACTGTCACCTCATCACTAACCAAAACACCACCAGTTTCCAATGCTGCATTCCAGTTTAAGCCCCAGTCTTTCCGGTTAATTTTTCCTGAAACTGAAAAACCGGCTTTCTCGTTACCCCAGGGGTCTTTATTGATACCACCAAAATCAACATTGAGAACAACTTCTTTAGCAACTCCTTTAATGGTTAGAATGCCTTTTAATTGATGCTCGTCGTCGCCTTTTCTTGTTAAGGAAACCGATTTGAAGGTTAACTCTTCAAAATTATCCACATCAAAAAAGTCGGCACTTTTCAAATGGTTATCGCGGTCGGTGTTGTTGGTAAAAATAGAATCGGCTTTAATATTAACCGTTACCAAACCTTTTGTAAAGTCGTTACCTTCCGATTCGGCAGTGGCTGAGAAATTTCTGAATTCACCTTTAACATTGGTAATCATCAGATGCTTCACTTTGAAAAGAATTTCGCTGTGCGTTGGGTCAAGTACCCATTTGGTTTTAGTTGTGCTCATAATTGTAAGTTTTAATATTATACTATTGATATTCAGTTTAATACATTCACTTTTAGGATTTTTTCATCCTATTTGTAAACATTAAAAAACTGCACTAACAATCAGTGCAATTTTGATAATACAAAAATACAACGGATAATAACGATGGTGGTAATGGATTTCGGAAGGTTTGTTGTGTTTTTAGGAAAGTATCTTCCGCATTTCCTTTCGGAAAGTAGTTGGTGTTTGGCCGCTTGATTTTTTAAACACAGTTGTAAAACAGGATTTTTCATTATATCCGAGGTCGAATCCTATTTCGGCAACAGTTTTATCGGTGCTCACCAACAGGTTTTTTCCTTCAGTCATTCGGCGAGCTTCAATAATTTCCGAAACACTTTGATTAATCATGTTTTGGCAAATTGAGTTCAGATTCCGGATAGACATATTGAGTTTATCGGCATAAAATTCAACGCCAACCGGTTTTCGGAAATTCTCTTCCAGAACCTCCAGAAATTTTTTAAACGTAGAGTTTTGTGCATTTAGTAAAGCATCCTGATTGACCTCCTGCCGCTCCCTTTCCGCTTCAATCATAGAAAATAAGGCGCGCAACAGGTCGCGAACAACTGATATTTTTGGCGATGGTAGTTGCATTTCGGCAAACATCATTTCACAAATGGCCACCATTCTGCTAAAAGCATTTTTATCCTTTACTTCCAAATCAGAATGGGCATAATAGTGTGAATATAAGCGGAAATAAGTATCAGAAAGAAATTCTGTTTTAAACCGAATTACCCAAATACCACAATTTCCGTTACACAACAGCGGTTTTACCCGATGTAATTTCCCTTTGGCAATAAAACTTGTAAACGGGGCTTTTAAAATGGTGGCATTAAAATCGATAAAATGTTCCAGCTCGCCGTCCAACCCAACCAACAACTCCTCATAATCATGAATATGAGGTTCGTTGGGCTCTTCAGAAATTTTTGAGACTTCTGCTGCTGTAAGCTGGTATATTTTAAACAATTCGGTCATTTAACTAAATCCGTTTAAAAAGCACATTTGCTAGCTGAAAGTTTAAATTAAATCAGCTATTATAATTCACAATATCATTTAGTTAGCACTCTAAAAAGCTGTTTAAGATTTATATTGAAAATTTTATAAAGATTTTTAGATTCAAGATATTAAGAGGGATAGAGGAGATAATTAGATTACTTGGATATCTTCATAATCTTTTATATCTCATCTTTCTTTCTTATCCCGATTCTCGGAACCTCAAGCCGCAGGCGCAGTTCCGATTTGTCGGAAACGCTATACTTCGCCTCTAAATATCTTACATCTATATTTAAACAGTTTTTTAATCTTTCAGGATTTTAACTCTCGAAAATTCATTCTCGCCTATTAATTCAACAATATACAAACCTTTGGGCAAATGGCTGAAACGAACTGGAGCAGTGCTTTGCTTGCTAACCTGAGTACCACTTAAATTGTAAACAATTATTTCGTTGAAAAGATGAGCATCTTCTACATATAAAAAATCCTTAACAGGGTTTGGGAATACTTTGGCGTTAATTTTCTCGGGGCCTCTTACCGAAAGTCCTATGGTTACCATTTCAACTTTAAGCTGAGTAATGGATAATCCAATTGAGGAGTTTCCAACATCAAAAACCAGACGGGCATTGGGATCGCTGTCATTATTCATAGTAAAGGTGTAGCTGTAATCTTGTACAGTGTTGTTAAAATCGGCCCAGAAATAACCACTATAAGCATTATATGGATTTGAAGCCTTGCCAATATAAATGGAAGCCCCCCTGGGAGCCGGTGATGAACCTTTAAACGATAACCTGTACAATTTATTTTTAACCAGTGCAACAGGACTTTTCATCATTTGAGCGTGCCAACCTTGCGTTCCACCCGATGTAAGAGTCAAATTAAGGTTGCCCGATTGTGCTGCAAGAGACCCTGAAGCGCCATTGCTTGCATTTAAAATCCAGCCATCAGTCCCGGTTGAAAAATTACTGATATACACCGGAGTAAGTTCAATGGGTGTTGGTTGGGGCATAGGATTTACCAATAAAGCATCGGCCAACTCAGTAATAACTTGTCCGGTTTGAGGATTATAAATACCAAAACCGGCCGAAAACTCCCAATAAGCCCAACTAAAGCCCTGCTCCTCAAACCACCGTGCCAGAAAGGTAGTCCAACGCACACGTGAGGCCATATCAGCTTTGCTGTATGCTCCAAACTCTCCTACATGAACGGGAACATGCTGACTTTCTGAAAACTGTTTCAGAACATTGAACTCACTTTTTACACTATTACGTTCGGCTTCGGTATCGTGCCATTGGGTACCAAGCCAGGCATTAGACTCCTCGCCTACCCACTCGGCACCCTGGTGTGTAAACTGAAATGGGTTGTAATAATGTACCGATACAATAATATTTTCATCATCGGGCAAATCAAGATATTGTACTCCGCTTAATCCGCCAAAGTCGGCCGTTCCCATAAGTACACATCGGGTTGGGTTTGTTTTCCGTATTTCAGCCAGAGCCTCGGCAAAAAAGGAATTCCACATGGCAGGAGTAATGTTTCCATGCGGTTCATTTAAAACTTCAAACAGCAAATCATCTGGATAGTCCTTAAAATAGGTGGCAATTTGACCCCATTGCGATAAAAATCTTTCCTTCTGCCCATAGGGGTCAGCGAATAACTCATCGTGATGGTGCATATTAATGATGGGAAGAAGATTGTTCTCCAGGGCCACATCAACCACCAGCTTAATGCGCTCCAAAAATGTAGCCGAAATAGTGTAAGGAGCAACGGCCATGCTGCGATCTGAAGGCTCCCAGCGAATGGGAATACGCACATGCTTAAAACCCAACTCCGCCATTATTTGGAAATATTCGGGTTTCCAAGGATTGCCCCATAATGTTTCAGTAGGGGCCTCAAAGGAATTTCCCATGTTGATTCCTCTTCCTAACCGTTCATTCATCTCAAATGCTGATGCACGATTCTGTGCAAAAACAGAGGTCGAGAAAATAAAAGCAAGAAGACAAATAGTTAGTAAATGTATTTTCATATGCGATAACTTATTAGGTGTGATAAATTCAAATCAATATATTCCTAAACATAAATCATTTTACGGGTCATTCCGCCATCAACCCGAATTTCTTCTCCATTAATAAAATCGTTACCAGGTTGACAAAGAAACAGTGCTATGGAGGCCACATCGTCAGGCTTGCCAACGCGCCCCGAAGGATGTTGATGGTGATCGGCATCTGACAGTTCACTAATTTGGCCGTTGTGTATCCAACCCGGAGCAATGCAATTTACTGTTATACCAGTATCTGCCAATGAATTGGCCAATGCATGGGTGAGCGACACAATGCCACCTTTTGATGCACCATAGGCTTCTCCGCCAGGTTCCGACATTACATATCTGGTGGAAGCAATATTAATAATTCTGCCATAACTATCATTGGTGTGCAATCGTGCAAATTCTCTGGAGAAAATGAATGGAGCTCGTAAATTAACACTGATAATTTCATCAAAATCAGAGGTTTTGCAATCAACCAATGATATAAAACGACTAATGCCGGCATTGTTAATTAAAATATCAGCTTCTCCCCAGACCTCTTTAACCTTCTGATAAAGCATTATAATACCGGGTTCGTCGGCAATATTTAAGGTTTCAACGTTGCACTGAGGGTAATTCGTTTTTAACTGATTTAAACCGGGTTCATCTTTATCAATGGCCCATACCCAACAACCCTGCGACAGAAAAGTGGTAGCTAAAGAAAGACCGATACCATTGGCAGCACCGGTAATAATTACCTTTTTATTGTTAAAGAAACTCATGTTGAATAAGGTGTTAACAAGGTATAAAAATAAAAAAAACAGGCTTCTTAATAAAGCCTGTTTCCTATTTGTAAGCATTCTATTCAGTTTTACCAAAACTCTCAATCAGAAGGAACATCTTAAAACCAATCAGTTCCACAATCTTTGATCCAACATCCAGCTTTGCAAAGAAACTTCATTCTCAACAGCAAAGTCATTGCCATCAACATTTAACATCCATTTTTGTAATTCAACTGGTTCGGTTTCATTATTCAAAATAAACTGATGATCTTCCAACATCCAATCCATCATGTTCAAATCAGATAAACTTTCGCTATAATCGTATCCAATGTAAGCGTGTTCCTCAACCATCCAATCAACCAGATAGTATGTTGAATTGTAATCGGCATCAAACATCCAATCGGTGCTTAGGTACTCTTCGTTTTGCCAAATTTCCGAGCCATCTTCCATCCGCACCATCCAGTCTTCCACTCTGGCATCCTCAGACCGAAATACGAATGCCAAATCATCCAACATCCAATCCTGAATATTCATATTATTCTCAACCACAACAATTTTTGTATAAGCAGGATAATTAAGAGAAATATAACTATTTTGTTTATCGGCGCCATTTCGTTGAGCCACAGAAACTGTATTAACCATGGCAATTAAAACCAGTGCGGCTACAAATTTTAAGATGATTGCTTTTGTTTTCATATCTGTTCCTCCTCTTTTGTTATAAACATTTAAAGATACAAGAACCATTAAAACAATCAGTGTGCCAACTTTATTAAGTATCTGTTATTCTTTATTTTAAAAACCACAAAGTATATAAAGCAGTCACAAAGTGTGTTCGTCTTTGTTATATATATTGTACGAAACTGAACACTTAAAAGTTACAGCATTCATTAAAAAATGTTAAGAAATTGTTTGAAACTAATATAAAGATAATGAAAAACCATCGTCCGGTCAATATTTTTTATCATTGGTGTCCGGTAAAAAATTTTGGAAATGATTAAATGCTCTAATTCATGAG
>CALEUX010000031.1 GCA_937920475.1 uncultured Marinilabiliaceae bacterium | reverse complement strand
TAAAAAAACTTATGAGACAGCCTCTTTTTTATTGCTTTTAGCTCAACCGGACCGGTAAAATAATGCTCAATGCTGTAACTTTTTGTAGTTGAAATTATAACCATAGCATTCCCTTTTGCATTGGCTTGTTTTATAGCATTGGTATGAATGTGCTGCGAATTGCAAAGCGACGTTTGAATGGAATAAGGTAAACCCAGTTCATCAAACATTTTTTTTATAAACATAACGTTCAATCTGGTATTATTAACAGCCCAGGTTTCTTTTTCGTTGGCATATAAAATTGCGAGAGAGCTTTTGTTAAATCTGGCAAAATAGGAAGCCCAAATGGCAGTTTCTTTATCGGTACGGTCGTATCCAACTGGGATATAAATATGTTGGGGTTTCCAGTCTGCTTTTGTTACTTGGGGCAACACCATGTACGGAAGTCTTAATTGACGGGCCCGAAACAGAAAGTTCATTTCATTCAGATAGTTTATTTTCCCGGTTGGTAATTGAGGAAAAATCACCATCATCACTTCTTCATTATCGCTGTTCATTTCAATAATCGGGGTGATGGCATAGGCAGAAGTTTGGTGAATATATTTAATAAAATTGTCAGCTAAATCGGGCTTTTGATAAAGCGTAGTACTTCCCTTAAAACTCTGAAATGAATCGTTATCGCCAAAAAACAAGAAGGTAACGGTTGCTTTAA
This sequence comes from uncultured Marinilabiliaceae bacterium, assembly GCA_937920475.1. Classification (GTDB taxonomy): domain Bacteria; phylum Bacteroidota; class Bacteroidia; order Bacteroidales; family Marinilabiliaceae; genus CALEUX01. The sequence goes on along the minus strand of CALEUX010000031.1, from coordinate 40,580 downwards.
AGGCTCTGGCCAATGGTGTAGCATAACCAAAAACCGAATCCAGATTTTCGTTATTACAACAAGGAATTAATATGGTTATTTTTTCGGGCCGCATAACTACAAAGATAAAATTCTGGTAATACATAAACGATATTGAATTAAAAGTGCCATAAATGGATGGAATTACAGTTAAATGAGGAAATTCATAGTCTGAGTCGTTGGAAATTATTATCTTTAATACATAACATCAGATGAAAAAATGAATTACGAACATAAAATTACAATTTGCCTTGGAAGTTCTTGTTTTTCAAGAGGAAACAAAGAGATTCTTGATATTGTAAAAGGCTATCTAAAAGATCATAATCTTGAACATAATGTCTTTTTCAGCGGAGAACTCTGTACAGGGTTGTGCGCCGAAGGACCGGTACTTAAAATTGATGAAAAAGTTTATAAATTAGTGAACAACGAAAATGTTTTTGAAATATTGAATGAGTATTTCAACAAACAGGAGAACATTTCATAACTACCTCAAAGATATAAAATACGCAATATATGAGTCAGTTGGTTGTTGTAGATCCCAATAAATGTAACCTGAGTTTTACCTGTATCAGGGTTTGTCCTGCCAAAGCCATTAAAATATCAGATAAACACGCACAGGTAATTCCGTCAAGATGTATTGGTTGTGGCCATTGCGTTACTGTTTGCGCTCAAAATGCCATTTCGTTTCGCGACGAGAAAGAGCGGGTGCGTGAATTGTTTGCTTCGGAGGGTCAGGTTGCTGCCATTTGCGATCCAAGTATTTCAGGTGAATTTGTGGATATAACCGATTACCGGAAATTTGTGGCCATGATAAGGGCTGTTGGCTTCTCATTGGTTTTAGATACTGCTTTTGGAGTTGATTTGGTGGCTTTTAGGTATCGGGATTTGCTTAACGATTTTCATGGTAAATATTATATTTCTACCAACTGCCCACCTGTTCATGCTCATATTGAAAAATACCATCCCGAACTGGTTGATAATCTAGCTCCGATAGTGCCATCATACATTGCAATGGCCAAAGTTGTAAGGCATTTTTATGGTGAGGATACAAAAGTAGTTTACATCACTTCCTGCGTGGCAGCAAAGGACGATGTTCGTTATTTTAAAGGAGCCGATAAGATTGATGGCGTGCTAACCTTTATTGAGTTGCGCGAAATGTTCAACGAGAAAGGCATTACCGAAAATTCAGTTGAGTATAGCGATTTCGACCCGCCAGTTGGGCGCAAAGGCGGTTTGTTTCCAGTAAGCAGAGGTTTTTTGCAGGCAGTTGATATCAATCAGGAGTTATTATCGGGTAATATAATCATTACCGAGGGCCGCAATAATTTTCTTCAATCCATATCTGAGTTTAAAACCGAAATCGGATTAAAGCAGCATCTTGATTTATTTTATTGCGAAGGATGTATCATGGGGCCTGGCACTTCGCCCGGAGGCAAAAAATACATGCGGCGTTCCGAAGTTATCAAATATGTAAACAAACGGATGAAAGGCATCGATTTGGTTACCTGGCAGGAGCAGATTGATATGTTTCGTGATATGGATTTAAGCCGGAAATTCAAACCTCAGGACAAGCGTCTGCCTTACCCTCCCGAATCGGAAATTCAACGTGTACTGCATGAAATGGGCAAAAGTAAAACCGAAGACCAGCTGGGTTGTGGCGCTTGCGGCTATCCATCGTGTCGCGATTTTGCCGTGGCCTACTGTCAGGGGCTTACCAATTACGAAATGTGCTACACTTATACCATTCATAAACTGCATACATACATCAGCAAGGTTAATGCTGCCAACGAAAAGCTGAAAAAGACTAAGGAAGCACTTAAAGACAGCGAGGAAAAAGCCCGTATGGGCGAGTTGGCAGCCCGTGAAGCCGCCGAAACCACAACCGCTATGTTGGATAAAATCAGCGCAGGCGTTGTAATTGTTGACGAGAATTTGAAAGTTATTGAATCGAACAGGGCATTTATTAACATGCTTGGCGAAGATGCCCGTATGATTGATGAGATGATTCCCGGCTTAAAAGGTGCAGAGTTGGTGTCGTTGGTGCCTTTTTATCGGCTGTTTAGCTCTGTTTTGCAATCGGGACAGGATTTGCTCAACCGTGATACGCCATTTGGAAATTCCATTCTCAACATATCTGTTTTTACCATTAAAAAACAAAAAGTGGTGGGTGGTATTATCCGCGATTTAACAGCTCCTGATGTTAGAAAAGAAGAAGTTATTAACCGGGCACGGGCGGTAATTCGCGAAAATCTGGAAACGGTGCAACAAATAGCATTTCTTTTGGGTGAAAGTGCTTCGAAGACCGAAAAAACGTTGAAATCTATTATCGATGCACAAAAATTGGGCTCTGAAAACGATGCTGGTGCTGAAGATGTCGATTGAGTATACGCAATGGATTAAACAACAAATTGGAAAATTGTGAAGCTTCCCGAAAATAATATATTTCTTGACATCTACGGCCAACAGTCTGAGCATGTAGGAGAGTCAATCTGTGGCGATGTATTCCTTACCCGGCGTGTTAAAGAGGAGGGGCGTACCATTGTGGTTTTATCCGATGGAATGGGTTCCGGCATAAAAGCCAATGTTTTGGCTTCGCTTACTGCATCCATGGCGGTTAACTTTACCCTTGAACATCGTGAGGTGCTTAAAACTGCCGAAATAATTATGGATACCCTTCCGGTTTGTTCAGTCAGAAAAATCAGTTATTGCACTTTTACCATTGTCGATATTGAGGATGATGGTTATACCACCATTGTGGAATTCGACAACCCGCCATGCATTGTATTAAGAGGAGAGGAAATATTTGATCCGGGTTGGGAAACCATAAAAATGGAATCGGAGAAACACCTGGGCAAGCGAATTAAAACTTGCAGCTTTAGGGCCGAGAAGGAAGATCGCATTATTTTTTGCACCGACGGCGTTATTCAGTCGGGCATGGGATCTCTAGCTTTTCCTTTTGGATGGGGCTACTCATCCATGTTGGAGTTTGTTGTTAAAACGGTGAAAAATAATCCCTTTACAGCATCAGCAAAATTGGCCCGCAAAGTGGTGGGTATGGCCAACCTGCATGACGAAAACAAACCTAAGGACGACACATCCTGTGGGGTGATTTATTTCAGGGAACCCCGTAAACTATTATTAGTTTCGGGGCCGCCGTTTGATGAACGTAAGGATTTGGACTTTGCACTAAAGGTTCAACGTTTTTCAGGAAAAAAAATTATAGCCGGTGGAAGCACTGCCGAAATTGTGGCTCGTGAATTAGCCCTGAAATTCGATGCCGGAATGGAACAAACCGACCCGGAGTTACCGCCAGCCTCTTATGTTGAAGGTATCAATCTGGTTACCGAAGGTATTCTAACCCTTGGAAAGGTGGTTAAAATATTAGATAACTTACAAAAAAACACCAAACTCGGACAGGGGCCTGCCGATCAGATTGTGCGATTCTTTTTAGAGAGCGATAAAATTCACGTGATTAATGGTACCCGCATCAACATAGCCCACCAGGATCCCAATTTACCCGTGGAACTTGAAATAAGGCGGTCGGTTATAAAGCGGATTATAAAACTTTTAGAAGAAAAATTTTTAAAAGAAGTAACAGTGGAGTACATCTAATCAATTACAATTTATTTAGATTGATTATGTATTGCTAATAAGCAGATTAAAATCATTTTTTAAGGTTTTTTAGGATTGTAGTTTCACTTATATTACCGCCCTGAAAAAAAGGAATTATTGGTTGCTGGTTTTATACTAAAATTAGACAAAACTTGATCTATGAAGATAAGTGAAATTGTTGATGTTTTAAATGCCAGGGTGGTTTGTGGCAGCGATAAGTTAAACACCGAAGTTCGATACGCTTTTGCCAGCGATTTAATGAGTGATGTATTGACTCTCGACACTGAAAATTTGATGCTGGTTACAGGTTTGGCAAACCTTCAGGTGATACGGACAGCCGAAATGGCTGATATATTTTGTGTTGTATTTGTTCGGGATAAAAAGGCGACCCCTGAAATGAAGAAAATTGCTGAAGAAAATAATATTGTGATTTTAGAATCGCCTTACTCAATGTTCAGGGCAGTTTCGGTTTTACACGATTGCGGGTTACAACCGGTTTATTAAGTTTAATACCAATAAACAGAACGAGCCATGCAATTTAAATACGATCTGGAAGGAGGAAATTTTTCAAGAGCCGGACATGCCAGCAGCGAGGTGAAAAAGATTCTGAAGCAACTGAATGTTGACGCCAGAATTATTAAAAGAATTGTTGTGGCACTATATGAAGGTGAAGTAAACGTTGTTGCACATGCCCACAAAGGTGTGGTAATGGTTGATATTGACGAAAAACGTATCTATATCAGAATTGAAGACGAAGGCCCCGGAATCCCTGATATTAATTTGGCCATGCAGGAAGGGTTTTCAACAGCATCGGCATCGGTGCGGGAAATGGGTTTTGGAGCCGGAATGGGATTGCCAAATATCAAAAAAAATACCGACCAGCTAAATATTGAAAGCGAAGTGGGTAAAGGCACTGTTTTGGAAATGACAACCATGATTTCGTCCTGATAGGGGTTGATTATTATTTGTTTGATATTGAGATTAATTAATAACAGTAATGGCTCAGGAGCAGTTTTATCATGCTTTAAAGGTTGACGAAAGTTTGTGCTACGGATGTACGCACTGTATGTTCGTATGCCCTACCGATGCCATTCGTATTCGTAGTGGTAAAGCATCCATTCGTAAGGATTGGTGCGTTGATTGCGGGGAGTGTATGAAAGCCTGTCCGGTAAATGCTTTTTATATTGAGCAGGACGACTTTGATAAAATATTTAATTACAAATACAGAGTGGCTCTGGTGCCTGTCGTCATGATTGGTCAGTTCCCATCCAATATTTCCGAATCGGAAATATTCAGTGTTATGCGCGAATTGGGTTTTACCCATGTTTTTCAAACCGAGCATACGGTTGATGTGATTAATGAGGCCATGATTAATGAACTCAATAAACACGAAGAGCGGCCTTTGATTTCAGCTTTTTGCCCGGCTGTGGTTCGTTTAATTCAGGTTCGGTTTCCATCGTTGGTAAACCAGATTATTCATGTAAAACCGCCCATCGACGCATCTGCTATTTTCTTCCGGAAAATGTTGCAGGATAAGGGAATTCCCGATGACGATATTGGAATATTCTACGTAACACCGTGTGCCGCAAAAATTGCCTCTGTTAAAAGTCCTGTTGGCGACGATAAATCGCCGGTTAATGGTGTTATCAACATGGACTTTCTCTACAATAAGGTTTATCAGGGAATTAAAAACCGCGGAGGTAAAACGTCACGTTCGCCGGGCGATAATCTGCCAAATCTTGGTCCAAAATCCATTGGTTGGAGCCTTACCAATGGCGAAGCTCCTTACATGAAAGGCCGCTGTTTGGCCATCGATGAAATTCATAACGTTATCGATTTTCTTGAAAAAATTGAAAACGAGGAAATTACAGATGTCGATTTTCTTGAGTTAAGAGCCTGCGACGAAAGTTGTGCCGGAGGTGTTTTGGTGGTTGGAAACCGTTTTCTGGCGGTTGAACGATTGCGAAAAAGAGCTCAACTATTTAAAGATATTCATGGTACGCCGGAAGATCTGATTCCTTATCGCGATTATTTGATGGGTAAATTACCGTTAAAGCCCATCGAACCCCGTTCTATTTTGAAACTCGACGAGGATATGACTCTGGCATTGAGAAAAATGCAGCAGGTTCGTTCGTTGATGTGCTATTTGCCTGGCATTGATTGTGGTGCGTGCGGTTCGCCAAGTTGCCAAAGTTTGGCCAAAGATATCGTTCAGCGTGAAGCGCAGTTATCGAGTTGTGTTTTTATTCAGCGCATGATGGAAAAACACAAAAAGCTGCATGCCGACCATGCCATTCGAATCATAGAAAAAACCTGGGGTAAAGACAGGCTGGATAAAGATTGTACTAAACTGGGAGCAAAAAATGAAGGTATGTGATATTAAAGAAAAGCTTAATCTGACACTTTTCTGTGGCGGACTGGGGCTCGATAGGGTTGTAGAAAATGGTTACGTGTCTGATTTGTTGAGCGATGTTATGGGGAATGCCAACGAAGGAGATGTGTGGATAACCCTGCAAACCCATAAAAATATTATGGCAGTTGCTTCGTTAAAGGACATTGCCGCTATAATTCTGGTAAAGGGGCTTAAACCCGATGAAGCAACAATGGCACATAGCGAAGAGGAGCAGATTCCTATTTTAGGAACAACAATGGAAGCTTTTGAGCTGGCAGGTAAGTTGTATAAGTTGTTGAATAGTTAATGGTATGAAACTGTTTCGGGCCGATTTTCATGTGCATACAGTGTTATCGCCCTGTGGCAGCCTTGATATGTCGCCCGGGAAAATTATCGAGGCGGCACTGGATAACCAGATGGACATTATTGCCATTACCGACCATAATTCAACACGTCAATGGAAAACGGTAATGGAAATAGGGGCTGATAGGGGATTGGTAGTTTTAGGTGGCGTTGAAATTAATACTCAGGAAGAGGTTCATTGTTTGGCGTTCTTTGAAAATTCTGAAATGCTCGGCTTATTTCAGGAATATCTCGACAAATGGTTGCCTGATATTTCAAATGTGCCCGAAAAGTTTGGTCACCAGGTCATTGTTAATCGGAATGAGGAGATTATCGAGGAGGAAAAAAGGTTGTTGTGGAGTGGCTTAAATCAATCTATTGATGAGGTGGCGCAAATGGTACATTCGCTTAATGGCATTTTTATTCCGGCACATGTTGACCGGCAGGCATTTGGGCTATACAGCCAATTGGGTGTTTACCCCAAAGGGCTCTCTGTTGATGCGCTGGAAGTTACACCACGAGTAGCCGAAAGTTTTCTTGAAAAAACGGGCATTAAGGATAGGTTTACCCTGGTTAGGGGGTCTGATGCACACACTCCTGAGCAAATAGGTAAAGGTTTTACATGGTTACGTATGTATGAGCCTTCCTTTAAAGAAATAAAGTTTGCCCTGCATGGGGTTGATAACCGTAAAGCCTGGCCAAATGGCGCTTTATTCGGTAGTGAGAATGTTGGAAAAAAAAAGTAGAATGAAAGATTTATCAATGCATGTTACGGATATAGCCCGAAACTCGGTGGAAGCAGCAGCCAGTCAGGTAATTGTTTCTTTTGGTTTGGATAAAAAGGAGGGGGTTCTGGAAGTGAAGTTTGAAGATAATGGTCGTGGCATGTCAGCCGAAATGGTGAAACGGGTAACCGACCCGTTTACCACCACTCGTACCACCCGAAAGGTGGGTTTGGGTTTACCTCTTTTTAAAATGAGTGCCACACAAACCGGCGGCTCGCTTCTTGTGGAATCAGAACCAGAGAAAGGAACAGTTGTAACTGCCGTTTTTGATGTAAAACATATTGATTGTGTGCCATTGGGTGATTTGGCCGGAGCAGCTACTTTGCTCATAACCGGGAATCCCGGAGTGGAGTTTCAGTTTATTTTTAATGCCAACGGGCATTCTTACTCAGTTTCAACAACTGAAATACAGGATACATTGGGAGAAAAAGAAATCAGTCAACCTAAAGTGGTTCGTTTTATAAAAGAAATGATTCAGGAAAATATAAAAGATATAGACTTTGATTTTTGATAAAACATTGAATAAGTTACTAAAATGATGAAATATGGCAAAGGTTAAAACACTGGACGACCTTCGGAAAATGAAGGACGAGTTGAAGAACAAAATTACACTCAGGGAAAAAGCTGATGACCCTGAAAGCCTTGTGCAAATTAAGGTTTCAATGGCGACTTGTGGCATAGCATCAGGGGCCAAGGAGATAATGAATTATTTTATTGAGGAACTGGATAATCAGAATATTGATGCTGTTGTTACTCAAACCGGATGCATGGGGTATTGTTATGCCGAGCCTACCATTGAGGTTACTTTGCCTGGCGAAAAGCCACTGGTTTTTGGTAATGTTACCACTCCCAAGGCCTCCGAAATTATTGAGAAATATATAAAGGGCGGAGAATTGGTTGATGGCATCATTCCCGATAGTTACAACACTTTTTAATTTAAACCGATAACAGCTTTATCATATCCGTTATGGCAAAATTTAAAAACCATATTCTTGTTTGCGCAGGCACGGGTTGCCGGGCTTCGCAATGCGAAGAAATTGTAGAAAATCTGAAATTGGCATTGGAGCAAAATGGTCTCAATAAAGAGGTTCAGGTGGTACGCACCGGGTGCTTCGGCTTTTGCGAGAAAGGGCCTGTGGTTAAAATGGTACCCGATAATACCTTTTATGTTCAGGTAACCCCCGACGATGCCAACGAACTTGTTCTTGAACACCTGATTAAAGGCAGAAAAGTTAACAGGTTATTGTATGTTAACCCCGAAACCAAAGAGGTTGTTTCCGATTCAAAACACATGGGGTTTTATAAGAAGCAAATTCGTATTGCTTTGCGAAATTGCGGATTTATTAACCCCGAAAATATTGATGAATACATAGCGCGCGATGGCTATTCAGCGCTTGGAAAGGTTTTGGTTGAGAAAACACCTGAGGAAGCTATTAAAATTATTAAAGACTCGGGGCTTCGCGGCCGTGGGGGAGGCGGGTTCCCAACCGGTTTGAAATGGGAGCTTACATTGAAATCAAAATCAGAGCAAAAATATGTGGTTTGTAATGCCGATGAGGGCGACCCCGGCGCTTTTATGGACCGCTCTATCTTAGAAGGCGACCCACATTCAGTTTTGGAAGCCATGGCCATTTGCGGTTATTGCATTGGTGCCGATACAGGTCTGGTATATATTCGTGCTGAATATCCCCTGGCCATTCAACGTTTAAAAATTGCCATTGAGCAAGCCAGAGAATATGGTTTACTTGGCAAAGATATTTTTGGTACCGGCTTTAACTTTGATGTAGAAATTCGTTATGGTGCAGGTGCTTTTGTATGTGGCGAGGAAACCGCACTCATACATTCGATGGAGGGCTTACGTGGCGAACCTACTGTTAAACCTCCATTCCCTTCTGTAAGGGGGTATAAAGAGAAACCGACCAATGTTAACAATGTTGAGACTTTTGCCAATATTCCACCAATTATTTTAAAAGGTGGCGAATGGTTCAGCAGTATTGGAACTGAAAAAAGCAAAGGGACCAAAGTGTTTGCGCTTGCCGGCAAGGTTAACAATGTTGGTTTAATTGAGGTGCCCATGGGTACGACCCTGCGTGAGGTTATTTTTGATATTGGCGGTGGTATTAAGGGTGGGAAGAAATTTAAAGCCGTTCAAACAGGAGGTCCATCGGGAGGTTGTTTAACCGAACGTCATCTGGATATTCCCATCGATTACGATAATCTTATAGCCTCCGGGTCTATGATGGGGTCGGGTGGTATGATTGTGATGGATGAGGACGATTGTATGGTTTCAATGGCCAAGTTTTACCTCGAATTTACGGTGGAGGAGAGTTGCGGTAAATGTGCGCCTTGCCGTATTGGTAATAAACGCTTGCACGAGATGCTTGAGAAAATAACACTTGGAAAGGCGTTAGAAGGCGACTTGATAAAACTACGCAATCTGGCCAATGTTATAAAGGATACATCTCTGTGTGGTTTGGGACAAACCTCCCCCAATCCGGTGTTGTCAACCATGGATAATTTTAATGATGAGTATCAGGCACACGTTAAGGATGGTAAATGTCCGGCCGGGCAATGCAAAGCTTTAATGCACTATATTATCGATTCACACTTATGCGTTGGATGTACGCTTTGCAGCCGTGTTTGTCCGGTTGATGCCATTTCAGGCGAACGTAAAACACCGCATGCCATCGATACTTCTGTTTGCATCAAATGTGGTGCCTGTATGGAGAAATGTAAATTTGGCGCCATCAGTGTGCAATAACCTTAAGGTTTAATATTTTAACACCCTAAAAGAATGGAAATTGTTAAGCTAATTATAGATGATAAACCGGTGGTGGTTGAAAAGGGTACTACTATTCTTGATGCTGCCAAAACCATTGGAGTTAAAGTTCCTTCACTGTGTTACATGAAGCTGGAGGATATGAATTTCGAAAATAAACCGGGAGGTTGTCGTATTTGCGTGGTGGAGGTGGAAGGACGAAGGAATCTGGCTCCTGCCTGTAAAACTGAATGCGATGAGGGTATGGTGGTGAAAACACACACTGTACGGGTAGTTAATGCCCGCCGCACAGTTATGGAATTAATCCTGTCCGACCATCCGGCCGAGTGTTTAACCTGCGCCAAATCGGGCGAATGTGAATTGCAAACCATGGCTCAGAATTTGGGTATCAGGGAAATTCACTTCAAGGGCGAGCAATCCAAATACAAAGGCGATAAATCGCCTGCGATTATCCGCGAAATGGATAAATGCATTATGTGCCGCCGTTGCGAAACGGCCTGTAACGACGTGCAAACAGTAGGTGTACTTTCGGCCATTAACCGTGGTTTTAATGCAGTGGTAGCTCCGGCCTTTGAAATGGATTTAGACCACTCAACCTGTACCTATTGCGGTCAATGTGTGGCTGTTTGTCCTACCGGTGCTTTAACCGAGCGCGATTACACCTGGAAGGTGATTGAAGCCTTGGTTGACCCCGAAAAAATAGTAATCGTTCAAACTGCACCTGCCGTTAGAGCCGCATTGGGCGAATCCTTTGGTATGGAACCCGGAACTCTGGTAACCGGAAAAATGGCGGCTGCCTTGCGTAAACTTGGTTTCGATTATGTATTTGATACCGATTTTGCTGCCGACCTTACCATCATGGAAGAAGGCGCTGAAATTCTCGACAGGCTGGGCCGTTTTCTCAATGGCGATAAGGAGGTGAAACTCCCCATCCTTACAAGTTGTTGCCCCGGATGGGTTAATTTCCTTGAACACCATTTCCCCGAAATGAAGGATATTCCTTCTACGGCCAAATCGCCGCAGCAAATGTTTGGTGCCATTGCCAAGTCATACTTTGCCGAACAATTGCAGGTGCCCCGCGAAAAACTGATGGTAGTGTCCGTAATGCCCTGTTTGGCTAAGAAATATGAGTGTACACGGCCCGAATTTTCAGTTAATGGCGACCCCGATGTGAATGTTTCCATATCCACCCGCGAGCTGGCGCAATTAATCCGTAATGCCAATCTCGATTTTAAATCACTTCCCGATGAAGAGTTTGATAACCCACTGGGGGCTTCAACTGGGGCGTCGGTAATTTTTGGCACAACCGGAGGTGTTATTGAAGCTGCGGTGCGCACGGCTTATGAATTGTTTACCCAAAAGCAACTCGAAAAAGTCGACTTTGAAGAGTTGCGTGGTATGGACGGCATTCGTCAGGCAACGGTCGATTTTAACGGATTGCCCATTAATATTGGCATAGCACATGGTTTGGGTAATGCCCGAAAACTATTGGAAGATATTAAAGCTGGTAAGTCAACCTTCCACGCTATTGAAATTATGGCTTGTCCGGGTGGTTGTATAGGTGGTGGCGGACAGCCCTACCATCATGGCGATGTTGAGATTTTGAGAAAGCGCCAGCGGGCAATTTACCAGGAAGATGCCGGTAAACCCATACGAAAATCGCACGAAAATCCTTACATAAAGAAACTGTATGAGGAGTATTTGGGTAAACCATTGAGCGATAAATCGCATGAGTTATTGCATACACACTATTTCGACAAAAAGAAAAAAGTTGAAATAAACCATTAGTAATTTAGATTATTGATTCGAAAATTAGATAGTTATTGATATGATGCATTAAGGTTTTCGCATGATTATCTAATATTTTCATCTTTTATCGTATCATCTTAAATATCATCAGAAATGGCAAATATTAAAATACCAGAATCTAAAATTGAAGAACTTCGTGGTATCTGTAAAAAGTTTAACAACGATAGTGGCGAACTGATAAATGTATTGCATAGCGCCCAGGTGTTGTTTGGTTACCTGCCGGCCGAGGTGCAGGAACTCATAGCCGAGGAACTTAACGTTTCGGTGGCTCATGTTTATGGGGTGGTAACATTTTATTCGTTCTTTTCCATGTTGCCCAAAGGCCGCCATCCTATATCCATTTGTATGGGTACTGCCTGTTATGTTCGTGGAGCCGAGAAGGTTCTGGAAGAATTCAAACGCCTGTTGAAGGTAAAAGTTGGCGAAACAACCGACGATGGTAAATTTTCGCTGAGTTGCCTGCGTTGCGTTGGAGCTTGTGGCCTGGCACCTGTTGTTACCATTGGCGAGCGTGTTTATGGACGTGTTGCAGCCGAGGATGTGAAAAAGATTCTTGGAGAATATTAGCACTGTTTTAGCAGAATAGTTTTAAATGAAACCCTTTTCGGGCTTTATCTATAACCTGGGCTAACCCTCAGGTTATTGTGTTTAAAATAAGATTGTTAATCCAATGTCGTTTAGTTAAGAAAATTTATTGCTACTCATTCTACCCCCTAACCCCCTGAAGGGGGAATTTCCAGGGCATCTTGTAAAGTCCCCTTTAGGGGATTTAGGGGTAAAAGAGCTTAACTAAACGACATTGATTGTTAATCTTAATTTAATGTTGCAGAAATTCTGTTTTAAGATTATTTCACAACATTTGTGCAACCTTATACGTTTGTAATAGGTAAAAGACCCAGTTACAATTAATGAATTTGGAATTTAAATTTTCCTTTAACTGGTTGTGGTAAAAGATTGGAGAGGGTTTAATGAAGTTTCATCTGGTTGCATTTTTATTAACAGCACTACTGGCTGTTTTGGTTAATTACTTTCTTTTAAAATGGTGGAAGAAAGAAGGCATTCTGAAAAACTTTGGAGGAATGTCGGTTGGGTTGTTCCTGTTTGCTGGTTTGCCGGCAACTTATATTCTTGGCTTTGTTTTTTTCTGGTTTGTTATTCCTGTTGCTGAAAATGCTGAGATTTACAGATATTTTTCGCTGTTTCTGCTATTCTTTTTATTGCTGTTTATTCCCAAATTGGTGCTTTTTGCGGTGATTTTAACTAAAAAAATGCCGTTGTTTTCAATCTCCAAAGCTGAGTCTTCAGATAAACAGAGGCATTATCCACGTCTTACACGTCGGAAATTTTTAAGTCAGGTAGGCATTATTATGGCTACTGCACCATTTGTCACCCTGCTTTTTGGTGCTTTTAAAGGACGTTATGCTTTTTATACCAAACACATACGATTATCGTTCCCCAATTTGCCACTTGGCTTTGATGGCTTAAAGGTTGTTCAGATTTCAGATTTGCACCTGGGAAGTTTTGGCACCAATAAGGAACCGCTCATTGAAGCATTCGACTTAATTAATGCTGAACATCCTGATATAATTCTTTTTACCGGCGATATGGTCAATAATTTTGCAGGTGAAATGCAGGGTTGGGAAGATGTGTTTGCCAAATTAAAGGCCCCTTTGGGGAAATATTCAATACTTGGAAATCATGATTATGGTAATTATAGCCGTTGGAATTCTACTGAGGAAAAAGAAAACAATTTTAAAGGCGTCGTAGAAGGTCATCATAAGCTAGGATTCAGGCTTTTAAGAAATCAAGGTGTTAAGCTCGAACGACGAGGTGATGTTATAGGAATTGGTGGTGTTGAAAACTGGGGCAAAGCTTCTTTTCCCCGTAAAGGCGATTTGGAGAAAGCTTCGACTGAAATAAATGATACCCCTTTCAGATTATTAATGTCGCATGACCCCGACCATTGGGATGAAAAAGTACTAAAGCAGGATTTCTTCGATTTAACGCTCTCGGGACATACCCATGGCATGCAGTTTGGCATAGAGAAGGGCGATTTTCGTTGGAGCCCGGCACAATACATCCAAAAGCGCTGGGCAGGGTTGTTCCGGGAAGGCGATAAATATCTGTATGTAAACCGCGGACTTGGTTATTTGGGAATGCCGGCAAGGGTAGGTATGCCTCCCGAAATTACTGTTATTGAACTGCATCGTGGCCCAATTGGTGAGGAGCCAATGTAATAACTATGATTACTTCTGGTTTATAATTTTCTCTTTTTAGTTGACCTTACTTTTCATTTACTAAGAATCCACTGAAACTTGTGGTGAGTATAAAGTCATGAAAAATGGTTTTATCCATATTTCTGTATCCCATCCGGTATCCAACGCTAAAGGGCAAAATAAACCTGAAAAAGTGGGTGTCGGCATGCAGTTCAAATCCGGTAGAAGTGGGAGTGTAATTGATAACTTCTGTGTTATTGTCGTTCCTATTGGTTAGTTTGTAGCTAACGTTGGCTGTATCGTGAAACAAGTTTAGACGTAGTCTTTTAACATATACCAACCCTGATAGTGCTATATCCGGATTCCATATTGGCATCATATAATTCAACCGAAAAGTATATAACTGGTCGAAATAAATGTCTGAATATCCCCTTGGATAGCGAAAAACGTTGTTCAATCGATAGTATCTGTAATAATTACCGGTTTGCGACTTTATTGGATTCCCGTTGATAATATTTTGCCAGTCGTTATCAATGCTGATGGCATGATGTTTCCCAATTCCGGGGAAATATAATTTTGTATGAATTCCGAAAACAGAACCAGCCTTGTAAGTACCCCAGGGTGTGTGCCGGTAAACAACCTGCATCAATTGTCCCATACGAGTTGAAACATCCCTTGATGTACCCCGGCGAATATTGTACAGAAATGCTGAATATTCCATATTTCTGAAATCAAGCGAATTAAATGTTTCGGTGGAAGTTACACCGGTTGGCACCAATCTGTTATTCACGCGGGTGTAGTAAGTTTTTGTATAATCAAAACCGGTACGTAATTGGTAAATATGCTTAAAGCCTGTCTCAAACCGCCGCATGTAATTTCCCGATGAAAAATCAACTGGGAAACGCATTCCTGTTTTTAAGTAATAATGTTTTAGTTTTTCGTTGATATTTATACCAAAGGTATCGGTTGCGCTGGCATAAATACCGGCTTGACTATAGCGACTGTCCCCTGTATTAAATTCAATATCAATAATTGGATAAAACGCACGATACGATAGTTTTAACTGGTACTTTTCGGTGCTGAAAGCAGGATCGGCATTATAGCCTGCTGTAATGATGGTGGTGCCTAACAGGTTTTGCGACATTAACCCAAGTACTGTGTAATTTCCTGCTTCTTCAAAATTCGAGAAAACAGGCCCCCAGCTATGCAATCCCAGTAAATTCAGCTTACTGTATTTTTCAACAATATATGGTTTGTGGCTGCTTGGAGTGGTTGGCTTGGGTTGTTCCTGCAAAGTAATTTTATCGGCTAAACCATTAACCACTGATGATTGGAATTGCGCAGTATCGGGAAGCCCTTCTACTGGTTTATACAAAACCGGTCGGTAGCCATTGTCGGAATAATGGCTGTATATCAGTTGTTTTGTTTTGGGTGTTATGGTTGGATGTGCGGCACCATATTTCGACGATGTTAAGCGTGTTACCTGGTTTGTCCCTGTGTTCAGATGAAATATTTCTTCGCTAACATCTCCCTTGGCCGAATACCAAACGTTGTTGCCAAATTGCACCGGATGGCGTACCTCGTCGTACGAAGGAGGTTTAATTATTGTCCAGTGTTTGGTTTCATGGTCGAGGGCATAAATAGCTTTCCCATTATTTCCCAATAATATGGCTATTATATTGGTGCCATCCTGGTTCCATGAAGGTGTTAAAATAAACTGGTTATCGGGTGATGGAATCCGATGCAGAGTTTTACCTGTTTGCAAATCAATTATAACAATATAAAACTGGTAATCGGTAGTGGCCTCAACAGCAGCTATCAAGGCCTTTTCGGGGTGAATGGCCGGTGCAAACAATCTTGTTTTTCGGGTTATATTTTTAGTCTTTCCGGTTTCAAGGTTGTAGCTGCGTATTATCGAATATGACTCATTTTCCCACCGATGATGGTATTTAAGCTCCGACCACACAATAAATTGGTTGTTACCCGATATGGGTTCTGCTTCGCGAATGCCGGTGAATACAAGCGGTTTTACTGAGCCATTGCTGATGTTTATTTTTACAATCTGAGAACGAATGCCCGGGCCGTCTAATTCGGAAAACAGAATGGAATCATTAATGGCAACAGAATGTTTAAAGTTTGCATAATCGTATTCTACCTCAACTATAGGATTAAAGGCCGTGGTTTTTGTTAGGTTCGATTCTTCAATCCATTGGTTTCTAAGATTGTTAAATACATTTTGGTAAAGATGTTTTGTTCCTGAATTAAGTTGTTGCTTTAAACTTCGGTTAAACGGGTTTGGAATCCATAAGCTTTTACCGGTTTTGTTTACAGTGTTTTCCCATATTTCAGGGCCATGTGCGGCTCGCACCATTGCGGCAAACGGATACCCCATTTTGTAATAGTTGGGCACCTGATTTCGGTACGAACCCATATAAGCCTTGTCGTACGAATATACACCCCGCTCAACCAACTGGGCTTTAAGTTCCTGGTTAAACTCAAATGAGCGGCCACGGCCGCTTTTTGTCAGAGATGTTTCGGTAATAATGGCATCGCCCTCTAAAAACCACATGGGCATATACATTCCCAGAACGGCACCGGTGGCTTGCTCGCCCATGAATATGGAAGCAAAACGTGTAAAGCCCTGGTTCAGTTTGTTAATTTGCACCACATGGCGGTATTCATGAATGGAAAGATGTTCAAGCCAATCAATCGAATTGATATTCTGATGCGGTGTGCTGTAAAGTTCTGACCGGCGCGGAGCCCACGAAACAAATCCGTTTGAATAACCTGTTTGATTATGTATCAGAATGTTTATTCGCTGTGGTTGGTGTTTTAAACTTGACGATACCAAGGGTGCCATACTGTCAATAAAAGCAGCCAAACGCAATGCCTCCTTTTCAAAGTTCTTTTCGAATACCAGTCTGACAACAGGTGTTTTTATTTGTCGCCATTGTAAACGTGCAGGGTCGGAGCCTGAGGAATAATATTGGCCTTGAGCCGAAAAGAAATTTAGTATAAGTAGTGAAGATATAATTAAGTTGCGCATCGCACATAAATTGGTTATTGCGAATATAGTGAAAATGGAATTATGTATATGAATACATTAGTGCAACATAACTCATTACACTGGGAATAATTAAAATTAATAAACATAAGTTGCGACAATTTATTTTTATTAACGCAACCTTTTAAACCTATCTCCATCATAGGAATAAACTTATCGTAATGAACAGGATATTTTTTGCATTAATTGCCCTGTTTTGGACAATCTCGGTACATAGTCAAAATGCAACCGGAATTTACCAGCGGGGCTTCATCCATCTGAAGAATGGCACCATCTTAAAGGGGAGTTATATTTATACGTCCAATATGGAAAAGATTCAGGTGGTATCGGGGCAGAATACATATGTATTTAATGCCTCTGAAGTTGAGTTTATTTCCAAAAATAAGCCTCCACGTGTTGCCCCCGACCAATCCGAACCTTTCAATGGGAGCCATGCGCTTCCAAAATTCTTTAATTTCACAGAGGTTGGTATTTTAGTCGGAAATCCTGATAACGACCAATCAGCACCAATGGTTATCGGCTCATCGTTTAATTATAGTTTTTTAAAAAACATCTCTTTCGGAGCAGGCGTTGGCGTTGAATTTTTTAAAGAAACCTATTTGCCGGTTACGCTAAACCTAATGTATAAATTTCGCGATGCCCGCTTTGCCCCGTTTGCCGTTTTACAAGGCGGCTATCAGGTGCCTTTGGAAGATTCACGAACAGTTTATAATAATGTAGTTCCCGATTATGTTTATTGCAGCTCCTATTGGCCCGGCTACTGGCCTAATAACCAAATGCCATTAACTGCTGAAGGTGGATGGTTGGCAAACCCGGCTGTAGGTTTTATCAGTCAAACGCGCTCTGGTTATAGTTTTAGCTTATCAGTAGGATACCGCTTTCACAGGCTGCGCTACAGTGGCGATAATAGCTACAAAATTGATGTGGATTACAATAGATTATCTGTTAAACTGGGCCTATTCATTAATTAGAAAATATTATGAGGACGATTTATCACATAATGACATTCATTGGGTTGACCATGTTTTTTTCGGGTTGTATGGATACATATACCGAAGAATATATGGCCAATACACCAATTTATTTAAGCTACGAAGATTTGCGAAGTTCGGTAAAACCGGCGGCTGCACGTAGTTTGGATAAACCCGGAAAAATCTATTTTAAAGACAACTATATTTTTGTTGTTGAAGACCGGAAAGGAATTCATATTATAGACCTTTCAGACCCGGCAAGTCCTCAGAACAAAGGTTTTATTGAGGTGCCCGGTTGCGTTGATATTGCCATTAAACAAAGCATTTTATATGCTGATAGCTATGTTGACCTGGTGGCCATCGATTTATCTGATTTGAACAATATAAAAGAGGTTGGCCGACTGGAAGATGTTTTACCTTACATGGTTCCACCTGCCGATAATAATTACCGCCTGGCCGATGTTGACCGTACAAAAGGAGTTGTAGTTGACTGGAATGTTAAGTTAATTCGTCAGGAGTTGGAATATAGAGTTTATCCGGTTTACCCTGTTTGGCGAATTGGCTATGGCGAAAAGTATGCAATGGATTCTTCGGGTGGAGTTGGCGGTTCTTCTGGTTCAAACTTTGGAGTGGGTGGCTCAATGGCACGTTTCGGATTGTATAACGACTATTTATATGCCGTTGACAACAATATGTGCTACATGTTTGATGTCAGGATTCCCTCAATGCCTACCAATGCCGGAAAGCAATATGTTGGATGGAATGTGGAAACCATGTTTCTTTACGATAATCACATGTTTCTCGGAACTTCCACCGGTATGATTGTTTTAAGCTTAAGTGTACCATTATTACCCACTTATGTTTCCAATTTCTGGCACGTTACTGCCTGCGACCCCGTAGTTGTTGCAGATGGATATGCCTATGTAACCCTGCGTGGCGGTACCGTTTGTGGTAGCAATGTTAACCGGCTCGATGTTATAAAACTCAGCTCCGACTATAAGAATAACATTATGGTAGGGTCATTTAATATGAATGGGCCTTACGGACTGGGGATTGATGGCGATTTGCTTTTTGTTTGCGATGGCAATGCCGGATTAAAAGTGTTTAGTACTGAAGATAAAACCAGGGTTGGAAACAATTTATTGGCTGCATTCCCAAATATTAATGCTTATGATGTTATCCCTGTAAATGGATATCTTTTTATGATTGGTGATGGTGGCTTTTATTTATACGACTATTCCAATATTCAGAATATTATACTCAAAGGAAAAATTCCGGTTAATGGTGCGAGTTGAGTTTATTGTATTTATCATATCGTTAAATTAAGATTTTTGTATCCGGTGGTTTGCAGCTCAAACCATCGGATTTTTATTTTTTTCAACATTTTTAAATCGGATTTTTTCAACAATCAGATTCTATTTAAGCTAATTTTCATCCATAAAATCGTATTTTTGTGCCTGATTGGTTAATTACAAAAGACCTTGGTATTCTGTATATTAATTGAAATATTTGTAACGACCAAATGAATTGAATAGCAGTCGGTTATAGTAGTTTTGGTCGTTTAGGATGATGCTACAATTTGGAGGTACGAATTTTTGAATATTGGATGGAAATTAAACGAACAGTAATTTATCAGGTTTTACCACGTCTTTTTGGCAATAGTAATTTAACCAATAAGATTAGTGGCACTATTGAGGAGAATGGATGCGGGAAGTTGAACGATTTTACACCTGAAGCATTAAATTCCATCCGAAAACTTGGAGCCACTCATGTTTGGTTCACCGGAATTTTAGAACATGCCACGCAAACCGATTATTCCAAATATGGCATTGCGCGCGATTGTGCCGATGTTGTTAAAGGAAAAGCCGGTTCTCCATACGCCATTAAAGATTATTACGATATTGATCCCGATTTGGCGGTGGATGTTCCCAATCGTATGGCTGAGTTTGAAGCTCTGATTGAGCGCACGCATTGTGCCGGCATGAAAGTGATTATTGATTTGGTACCCAACCATGTTGCACGACAGTATGTTTCAGATTCAGCACCTTCAGGAACCATCGACTTTGGGGTAAACGACAATACCACTCTGGCTTTTAGTAAGCAGAACAACTTTTACTACATACCAGGCGAAACATTTAAATCGCCCGATATTGAAAAACCTGAACCCCATTGGCACGAGTATCCTGCCCGGGCAACCGGAAACGATTGTTTTTCGGCTACTCCATCCATCACCGATTGGTACGAAACTGTAAAACTGAATTATGGTGTGGATTATTTAGGAGGCGCCTCTTCAGATTTTAAGGTTGAACCCGACACCTGGCTTAAAATGAGGGATATTGTTTTGTTTTGGGCAGGCAAAGGGGTTGATGGGTTTCGGTGCGATATGGCAGGTATGGTTCCCATTGAGTTTTGGCACTGGCTTACCAGCGAATCAAGACAAAAATACCCGCATTTAATGTTTATTGCCGAGGTTTATGATGCTTCTCTGTACAACGATTTTATTTTTAAAGGCGGGTTTGATTATTTGTACGATAAAGTTATTTTTTACGATGGGTTAAGGGCTATTCTTGAAGGCAAAGCCCCGGCTCATCAACTCACCACAATTTGGCAGCAAACCGAAGGGTTGCACCATTTCCTGCTCTATTTTCTTGAAAACCATGACGAGCAACGTTTGGCGTCCGATTTTTTTGTAGGCAATGGATTAAAGGCAGTCCCGGGAATGGTTGTAGCAGCCACCATGTTCAACAATCCGCTGTTAATTTATTCAGGTCAGGAATTGGGCGAACAGGGTATGAATAGTGAAGGCTTTAGCGGGTTGGACGGACGTACCACCATATTCGACTACTGGGGGCTTGAATTATTCAGTCATTGGCACGGTAATGGGTCGTGGAGTGAGACAGGTTTGATGCCTGAGAACAGAAAGCTGCGTAATTTTTATTCTAAACTACTGAACTTGTTGCAAACAATTCCTGCTTTGCATAAGGGCCGTTTCTACGACCTTATGTGGGCCAATAAAGACAACCAGTTTTTTAACAGCGATAAACTTTTTACCTTTTTCAGGTATCATGAAAAGGAAGTGTACTTGGTGATAGCCAACTTCTCCGATGAAATAGTATCCTATAAGCTTAAAATACCTGTCCATGCCATGCAAACAGCAGGCTTAAAAACCAGTCTGTTTTTTAAAGGAATAGATTTACTGGGGAATTGTAAAAATATTCAATTTCCTGGTGAAGTGGCCATAAACGGTGGTTTTGGAGGAGGTATTAATGCCCGCTGCGCAGCTGTTTATAAAATTGAATTGCATGAACTTTAAGTTGGTTAGTGCAGAGTTCAGAGTTCAAAGTTGATAGTGCGATGAGGTTGGGTTAGGGTATTTTTCTTTGCTGCATCTTTGGTTGTAGTTACCCTTATTATTTTGAGCAGTTTTGCTTCGCTTTAATTGCATTTCCCCTGTATTTATACCCAATATAAATAGTCGAAAAGCTGCATTTTGTCATTTACTTCATGCCGGTTTTTTTGTAACTTTTATCAAAGAAACCTTTAACCGAAAAACTGTTGTTATGGGTAAAATGAGCTTCACATTTAACATTACTCTGGACGAGGATGAATTCATCAGGGTTGAGGATCATCTGTTTACCACCAGAGAAACGCTTAGTCGCGAAGAGCCAAAGGTTCATCTGATTAATCGAAGATTTTTGGGTATGCTGAAAGAGTTTGAAGGGCGGTTAACCATGAAAGCGCTTGAAGAATGGATGCTTCTTTCAAGGGCCTTAGATCAAACCTGCAGCTTTGAGAACAAGTGGGATGACAGAAAAATACTTAATGAGCTGCTCAGCGGGCATGACCATCCTGTAAGCTGGTACGCCCGAAACTGTAAGGTAGCATCGTAAATTTTAAAGGCCGGCCGGATTGCACTTTGGTGGCCAAAAATGAGTGGAACGTTTATTTGATTGTGTTTTTTCAGTGCAATTCGGTCGGCTCTTTTTTGCTTCTTCAAATTTTACAAGCTTCATTGTATAAGGTTGCTATCTTCGGTTTTGGTGTTTATCTTTACCAGTTTAATTTATTCAGGTAAACACCATGATTGATAGTTCTCAGGTTATTATTGATAACATTGTGGTTCACCACATTGGCACTCGTTCTGAAGGACAACCCGTTCGTTTTTCAAAAAATGTACTTCAACTTCAGGATGAAGAACTGGTAGGCAATGTGCTTATCCATTATTTTTTCGGTGCTTTTAAAACCGAGGCCTGCTATAATTTTACCGACACCACCGAAACCGGCACCAATGCAGTTAAAGATATTGCTGCCAATGTTTTTAACAATCCATCTGCTTTTTATGATGCCTCGCTTCAACTGGCCAATATTTTATACGAAAAAAGCAATCATCCAAAAATAAAAGGGGGGGAGTTTTATCTGGCTCTTTTCCGCAATTGTGTGGTCGATGGCGAGGTGGTTGATGGTTTGGGTATATTTAAATCGGAGAATAAGGAAACTTTCTTAAAGGTATATTTGAAAGACCAGAACTTTGAACTTGGAACCCAGGAAGGTATTAATATTCGCAAGCTCGATAAGGGATGTATTATTTTTAATACCGAAAGTGAAATCGGTTATAAAGTGGTGATGGTCGATAATATTAATAAGGGTAATGAAGCTCAGTTTTGGAAAGATGATTTTCTGGGGCTACAGCCACGCGAAGACAGCTATTATTTTACCCAGAATTATCTGAACCTGTGCAAAGGGTTTGTAAGCGATGTATACAATGGTGAAAACAAGGTGCCAAAACCTGAGCAGTTCGATTTTTTAAACCGTTCTATTGACTTCTTCGACAAGAAAAAGAGTTTCAGCCCTGATGAGTTTGAAAAAGAAGTGGTGCGATTCCCTGAAGTTTCCGAAGCTTTTGCCGATTATCGTCAGCAATTTGAAGAGGCAAAAGGTATGCCCCTGACCGATAGTTTCGATATCTCAAAAAGCGCTGTTAAATCGGAGAAAAAGTATTTTAAATCGGTGCTTAAGCTCGATAAAAACTTCCATATTTATGTGCATGGCCGCCGCGAATATATTGAGAAGGGTTTTGATGCGCATAAAGGCATGAATTATTACAAACTCTTTTTTGAACAGGAAATATAAGGATAGATTGTTAGAACTATAGACAATTAGTATCTGTTTGAATTTAGTTTCCGGTTTTTTAAAAGACTCTTAGAAGTTTAGATACTAGACAGAAAGACGTGTCCCGGTTTATTCGGGAAAAGACTTAATAGAAATTTCAGACAAACACGGTTAGGTTATTTTACTTATTTTCAGCATGTTAATTTTGCATCTTTAGTCTAAAAGTCTTTTGTCTAATAAATAATTTTAAGCAGTTTCTTAGAAGTATAGGTACTTGTTCTGATTTTTATTATGCCTGATAATATTCCACAAGCTTTTTTAAACCGTATCCGCCAACAGTTTCCCGGGTCGTCTGATGCGTTTGTTAATGCTTTGCAAAACAACCCGGTGCTTTCGGTTCGAATGAATTCTTTAAAAGCATGTCCTGTTCAATATGCTGATGATGAGTTGGTACCATGGTGTGCCGATGGTCGCTACCTCTCCGAAAAACCTGTTTATACCCTTGATCCGTTGTTTCATGCAGGCTGTTATTATCCACAGGAAGCCAGTAGCATGTTTATTGATTGGTTGTTGCGCAACGTTTGCAATGTTCCTGAGAACCCCAGGGTGCTTGATTTGTGTGGTGCACCCGGCGGAAAAAGCACCCTTTTGGCATCGTGGCTTAATGGCAAAGGTCTTTTGGTTGCCAACGAAATAATTAAAAACAGGGCTGCCATTTTATTGGAAAATATATTAAAATGGGGCGCGCCCAATACCATTGTAACCAATAACAAACCTTCTGATTTTGCCCGGCTTTCTTCTTATTTTGATTTAATGCTGGTAGATGCGCCTTGCTCTGGCGAAGGCATGTTTCGTAAAGACCAGCGGGCTGTTGATGAATGGACCGAGGATAATGCCAGAATGTGTGCTATCCGTCAGCAGCAAATTCTATCGGATGTTTGGCCTGCTTTAAAGGAAGGTGGGTATATGATTTACAGCACTTGTACGTTTAATCCGGCCGAGAACGAGGAAAACCTGAAATGGTTCGCCAGTGAATATGGGGCGCAGGTTTTAAGCCTTAACGTTCCTGAAGCGTGGGGCATTGAATCTGTTCCTGTGGCAGAAGGAAATGGTCTGGCCTTTTATCCCCACCGGGTAAAGGGTGAAGGTTTTTTTGTGGCTGTGCTTTTAAAAACTAATTCAGACGAAGCCGCCTTGCCAAACATTAAAACTGAAAGGAAGAAAATAAACACAGGCGTTCCGAACGAAATCTCTCGTCTTTTTTTACCATCTCAGCCATTGGTTTTTATTGAAGAGAAGACAGGATGGCGGGCTTTCCCCGAGGTTTTTTTTACTGAACTAAGAGCTATTGAGCGGCAGCTATATCCAATTCATTTTGGAGTACAAACCGGGCAAATTGTTAAAAACAATCTGATTCCATCGCACGAACTGGCTATGAGCACCGCTTTAGATAAAAAGTCTTTTCCGATAATCGATTTGCCTAAAATGGAAGCGTTGCGATTTTTAAAGGGAGAGGCCATTCAACCGCCTGTTCAAAGCGAAAGGGGGTATAATTTAATTACTTACGAAAATGCACCATTGGGATTTGTTAAGCATATTGGTAGCAGGTTAAATAACTTATATCCATCGGGTTGGCGAATCAGAATGAGTTTGCCTTAATAAAAACGTATTTATTTCAGACAATTATATACATTTGCGCCGCCAAAAATCTTTTGTATCTTTTGTGGTTGTAACTAGTTTAATCATACGTTCCAGATAAACCTTTTGGGTAATGAACTTCAGATTTATATTAAATATTTTCGGAAGGGTACTGATTTTGCTCGGTTTGTTTATGTTAACCAGCATTATTTGGGCTTTGGTGTATGAAGAACAAACCATCATATCCTTGGGTTTATCTGCTTTAATCACCCTCTTTACCGGTGCTGTTTTGTATTACACCACGCTTGGTAACTTAAAAAAGGAGTTAGGATTAAAGGATAGTTATTTTACCGTAACATTTACCTGGGTTATAATTTCCGTGTTTGGAACTTTGCCTTACTTACTTACCGGGTCAATAACCACCTTTATTGATGCCATTTTTGAAACGGTTTCGGGTTTTACTACTACAGGGTCGTCCATCATAAGAGATATTGAGGTTTTGCCTAAAAGTGTATTATTTTGGCGAAGCTTAACCCACTGGATAGGGGGTATGGGTATTATTGTTTTAGTGGTTGCCATTTTACCTTTATTACGCATTGGTGGCTATAACCTCTTTAAAAATGAAGCTTCGGGTATTTCGTACGAAAAACTGACACCCAAAACAGCCAGCACTGCCAAACGATTATGGGGCATTTATGTAAGCCTCACCTTTATTCTTACAGGGTTGCTCATGTTGGGCGATATGAACTTATTTGATGCATTGAACCATGCTTTCAGCACCATGTCAACCGGTGGGTTTTCAACAAAAAACAATAGTGTTGGAGCATTTTCTCCCTATATTCAGTATGTAATAATCTTCTTTATGTTTTTGGCAGGCGCCAATTTCTATTTGCATTATCATTTTATAAAAGGAAGGTTTAAAAGAGTATTTGGGAACCTTGAGCTGCGAAGCTATTTTGGCATTATTGTAATTGTTGCAGCAGCCATAGCTTTTATTATTTACAGGAATGGAGGATTAACCATTGAGAAGGCTATACGCGATGCTTTTTTTCAGGTTGTTTCAATTATTACAACAACAGGCTTTGCAACAACTGATTATCTGTTATGGCCGGCTCCGGCATGGACACTTATATTTTTGCTGATGTTTATTGGTGCCTGTGTAGGCAGTACCGGTGGTGGTATAAAAGTTATCAGGCACGTGGTATCGTTTAAAAACGTGGTGCTCCATTTCAGAAGGATGCTGCATCCCAATAGCGTGAGCCTTTTGAAAATGAACAATGAGGTTATTGACGATGAAAAGGTTGGCAGCCTTATTTCTTTCCTGGTTTTGTATTTGCTTACGTTTACATTTGGTTCTATTTTGATGGTATTGTTAGGTGAAGATACTTTAACCGCAGTTGGTTCAGTGGCAGCTAATATGGGTGGTGTGGGTCCGGGTATTGGTTCTGTTGGGCCTGCAAGCAGCTATGCCAATATTCATGAAGCCGGAAAAGTTGTTTTATCTTTCCTGATGATTATTGGCCGGTTGGAACTTACCACTGTTTTAATTCTGTTTACAGGACTTTTTTGGGAGCGCTAGAGGTTAATCAGTTCCGTTTTTCAATCTCAAAACAAATACATCTTTCCGCCGATCTTTAAGATTCCGCACGCTTCCGTAGGTATGAAGCTCCGAGAGCAAATCCAGGTCAACGTCCGATACCAGAATCATTTCGGTATTCGGTGTTGCTTCAGATTTTACACCGTTGGTTGGGAATGGGAAATCGCATGGTGTAAAAACAGCCGACTGGGCATACTGAATATCCATATTATGAACCTTTGGAAGGTTTCCTACCGAACCCGCTATGGCAACAAAGCATTCATTTTCAATAGCTCTGGCTCTGGCGCAATAACGAACCCGACTATACCCGTTTTGAGTATCCGTGAGGAATGGTACAAACAGAATTCTCATACCCTGGTCGGCTAAAATTCTTGGTAACTCAGGAAATTCAACGTCATAGCATATAAGAATGCCAACCTTACCACAGTCGGTTTCATAAACCTGCAATTTATCACTGCCTGTTAGCCCCCAGAATTTTACTTCATCGGGTGTAACATGAATTTTTTCATAGGTTTCGAAAGTGCCATTCCGGCGGCAAAGGTAGCCAACGTTGTATAGTTTCTCTCCTTTCATCAAGGGCATACTCCCGGTAATAATATTTACATTGTAGCTAATGGCCAGTTGTATAAATCTATCTCGTATATCAATCGTATAATCTGCCAGTTTGCGTATGGCTTCCGGTTCTGTTAGGTGGTTATACTTGGCCATTAACGGGGCATTAAAAAACTCAGGGAACAGAATAAAGTCGCTTTTATAGCCAGAAACGGCATCCACAAAAAACTCAATTTGCTCGTACATATCTTCAAGAGCAGTGTAATGACGCATTTGCCACTGAACCAATCCAAGTCTTACAATAGATTTTTGTTGCTTAAGCGCTTTCGTCTTCTTGGTATAGTAAATATTATCCCATTGTAATAGAACAGCATAGTCTTTCGACTCTTTATCGCCGGGCAAATAGCCGGTCAGGATTTTTTTTACGTGGAAGTCGTTCGATAGCTGAAATGATAAAGTTGGGTCGTAATGCTCTTTAAATTTTACCTTTTGGATAAACTCTTTTGGTGTTAATTCTTTGGCGTACTTATGATAGCTTGGAATTCGGCCACCAAAAATGATGGCTTTTAAATTGAGTTGTTCGCAAATCTCTTTTCGTGCATCGTATAAACGTCGCGCAAGGCGTAACCCCCGGTATTCGGGACGGATAAAAACATCAATTCCATACAAAACATCTCCCTTAGGGTTATGCGTGTTAAATGTGTAATTCCCTGTTATTTCCTGATAAGTGTGCTCATCTCCGAATAATTCATATTTTACAATTATTGACAGAGCACAGCCGGCAATTTTTCCATCTACCAGAACTCCCAACTGCCCCATTGGGAAAATATCCAGAAGCGTTTGAAGATGATGCTCTTTCCAATAGGCGCCAGGCCAGTTTTGATATGCCTCAATCATAGAGGCTTTAAGTTCTTGGTAGTCATTGATGTTCAGATTGCGGAGTTCTACGTTTTTTATTTCACTCATAATGATTTATTTGTTTTTTATGGATGGGAGAGATTAAGGTAAGTAAAAAGAATGGCTTGTGCAACTAAAAAGCTTTATGAAACCCTTTGTTTTGTTATGGTTTTTAATTATAAAGAGAGCTGGTTGATTTTACATGGTTGAGCATATTAAGAAAAGTATTTATATCGCTGTTTTTGAGTTTCATAAAGGTTTAAAAAGTTGATGGATAACAGATGTAAAAAAATGCTAATCATGTGATTATTAACTTGTATTTGTAACTTTTTTGTTTTTGGTGGAGTATAATAAAGGGTTTGTTGTATTTGATTTTATAATCTTTAACATGACATAATTTATATTTTAGTTCTATAATTAAAAGCCAATACTAAACGAGCATGATTCGTATTTTATTAATTAGGTTGAAAATCTATCATGCAGGTTTCCGCCTTCATAAATAACTTTAATAGGATGAAAAAGAAAAGATTTAGTTTAGTTTTTTTTACCAGCTTGTTTACCTTATTGCTAATGGTTGGCAATGGATGTTCTAATAAAGATGAAGAAAAGGGAACTATCTTTATTTTGCCTGAAAAGTACGCTTACGATTATAGCCCTGATCTGGCTCCTTCATTTGATAATGGATTAAGTATGGTCAGCCCTTCGGAATTCATCTATAGAGATATTCCTGCCAACAAAAAAGTAACTGTTTATTTATTAAACGAAGATGGTATGGATGCCCTTGGTAGTTATGATGAATTTGAGTCGGTTGAATCTTTTCCTGGAAAAACTAAAACAGGGGGAACATCGGTGAAATTTAAAATTCCTGATCAATATGTTGGAGAGAAATTTTACCCAATTGTATTAATTGTTTTAAACGACAATTATTTAGATTTTTCTTTTGAAGGGAAAACTCTTGATGATTTTTTTAGTTTGGATGTTGAATCAAATGATATGGTGATAGGTTTATTAAAAGATCCTGATAATATTTCGTATGTGCCTCAATCATTTGAAGTTCCTACAGAAGGGGGTAAGATTGAGTTTGTGTTGTGGGATTTAAAATTCCTTAGAAATATGTTTTATCGATAATTTTTTTTAATTTGCCTTAAGCAGAAGTGAAAAATAGAAATACTAATTTAGTTGGATTTTTTAGGCTATAGAAATGTTTGTTACTATAAAGAAAAGAGGCTTCTGTTCATTCAGGTTAAGCTGCGAAAATGCCTCTTTTAAAGAAGAATATTGAAAGAAAAAGGGGCTGTCTCAAAAGTTTTTTAAAGCCCCTGAGAATTGAATATTTGAAAAACTTCTCGGGTAGGAGTACAAATAAAAAGAGGGTGTCTCGGACTTTTGAGACACCCTCTTTTCTTTTTATTATTAGAAGCCAAATCGGATTCCTACCATGTAAATTCTTCCATTTTCATCCATAAAGGCAAATTCAGTTGATTTATTGTTGAGTAAATTACGTGCATTCAGGAAAATCTCAGTTTTACTACAGGTTTTATAAGCAATTTTCGAGTTCAGGATAAATTTACTGTCGATATTATAGGCTCCATTAATATTTTTAAGTGTTTGCGAAGTATAATAATTTCCATCGGCAGCAATTGACCATTTGGTGGTTGGCCGGTAGGTTAAGCCTACTGTACCCCAAAAGTCGGGCGTGCTTTTGTGCTTAACATTGTTCTTTAATTCGGTTGGTTGCCATTCTGATGTAATTGGCACCAGGTTGTTGGGGTTGGTTGGGTCGATGGTTCCGCCCATAATTCCACCAACTAACTGGGTTAAGGCAGCAGCCGATATTCCCAATTGTTGTCTTGAAATATCGTTCCGGCTATAATCGTAGTAATTATCAATTTTTGTTTTTTGAACTGTTCCATGTAACCTGGCAACCAGTTTTTCAGATAGAATCCAGTCCATATTCACCGAAGCCCCTAATTGCTGAACTTTGTATGGCAGATTCAGATAGCTGATATAAACTCTGGTTTCGGGAGTGGCTCCACCCAATATTTGTGGAATATTATAAATGCCCGATTTCTGGCTGGTTAATGCCCCAAAATCTTTTGATTTCGACAGGAATAGTTCTGTATCAATAAGAATTCTTTTATTTGGGCGCATACGGTAGCCTAACTCAAACATATCCATCGACAAAAGTTTGGCATTTGGGTTGCCATCAAAGTAAACTAAACTGGGAGGTGTGCGCCCTTCGCGGTCCCATGTGAAATTTGAATGGGCGTTAACAATAAACGACGAACGGTTGGCTCTTGAATAAACGGCTCGAAAAGTGTTGTTATCGTTAATGGGTAAAACACCTGCAAACTGCCACGAAGTGTACCAATCATCGGGATTGTTGAATTTTTCGGTACGTAATGCCGAAATTAACCTAAGTTTCTCAAATAGTGTATAATCCAATCGTAGACTAAAGCCAAATGTATTCAGTGTTTTTTTTCCATTCAAGTAACTTATTCTGCCCTCCTGTAAGTATGGGGAGTCGTCATAAAAAACACGTTGATAGCTTATTCCGGGGCGAATCAGTAGCGAGCTTAAATTGATATTGTACTCAGCGCTTGTGTTAAACTGCCCCATATCAACCTTATAACCATATTCGTTGTAGGCAAAATCCTGAACTCCGCCCATATAATTCGACTGTAGTTTAAAGTTGCCAAGGGTGGCATTCAGGTTGATATAGCCTGTTTTCGACTCTCGGCCGGTTAAGCTTCTTGGTAAATCGCCAATTAATGAGGTGTTTACATACGAATTCTGAAAACCACCACTAATACTTATCTCGCTCTTTTTATTAATGGCATAGTTTAGATAGGCATTTACACCCAAATTCCCTCTCGATTTGGCTTTGTCGAAATCAAGGGCTTCTAAGGTTTCATCGGCAGAAATAATCTGGAAATCCTGGCCGTTGTATCTTTGAATCAGGTTGGGATATTCTTTAAACGGCAAAAAGCCACCTTTAAATGGAATATACTCACCATTAACATTGTGGTACATGTCACCCAGATTAAAGAAGTATAACTCTTCGGTAATCCGTTTTCGTGTTTGGAAATTGGCTGTAATGGCAGTTGTAAACTTGTTATTAATATTCTTTCTGAAAGCCACATCACCGGTGAAGGTTGATAAGCTGCCGCCCTGAAAACTTCCGGAAACCAAAGATGATTTTGAAGTGGTTTTAGCTGTGATGATGTTAATAACGCCATTCACTGCATTTGAGCCATACAAAGCACTCGAAGGGCCTCGCACCACTTCTATACGGTCAATATCTTCGAAACCTATTGGCAAACTTTCCCAAACAATGGCTCCATGGGCGTAGTTGAACATGGGGCGCCCGTCAATCATTAACAGAATATTGGTATTCTCAGAGTAAAGCAGCATGTTGTTGGGCGGAATGTTATCTAACCCTCTGATATGAACATCGAAGTTGCCGTTGGTTTTTTGTCTGACAATAACGCCGGGAACCAAACGCAGGGCTTCTTCAATGCTGGTGGCTCCAAAATTGTAAATATCTTCCTTTGTTATTACGGTTGACGAAAGCGGTGAGCCAAATGTGCTCTCTTTATGTCCTGATGCAGAATATACATTGCGGTTGAGCAATAATTCTATAAGTTCTTCCATGCTCGAAACCCCAAGTAAATCCATGGCTTTCATTAAATCTTCCAGAGGAAGGTCTGATAGCTGCTCAATGGTCATTTCAAGTACCGCCTCTCTGGTTAACTCTTTTTTCTGAGGTTGCTGAGGAAATACTGATTGAAATGTAAATAAAAGAATAATTAATATGATAAGATGTCTCATAATAGGTCGAATTTGTTTTTTATAACTACAATTATTAAGGTTTGTGCAGAATAATGTTGGGTGTGTTATTTCACATCAATTCCTAAGGAAGTAAGCTTGGAGGAGCATTTTATTCCGTGGCTTTCAATGTTTTTAGGACAAATTTCAAATCTCAGTTTCCCCTCAACCATAATAAAACTGATGCCGGCACCCTGTGCATGCAAACCTTCCTGATTTCCAACAAGCAAAACGGGTTTTCCCTTCTGGCCGGATTGAAGTGCCGACATTTGATTACTTAACCGGGAGGCTAAATAAATTATCTGGGAGTCTTCAATGTTGTCGACTGAATTTGATTCTTTTACAATCAAGGTGTGACTACCTACTTTCCTCGATTTGGCAAGTTCCTTAAGTTCCGAAGCAATCTCCGGCTCGCCAATAACGGTTATTATAAATTTACCGTTGAGTGATTGTTCTGGATAATTGATGTTTTGTGCAAAATTGTAAAGAAAAAGCGCTTTGAACTGGGCTGTTTGGCCCGACACAAAACTACAACAGAGCGTTAGCAATAACGCCATCAATTTTAATTTTCGCATAAGGGTTTGGGTTTAGTTGCAATTGAATAATTGTTATCTTAATATATAATTTAATTATTTGATTACTTAATTAATTGTTTATTTGAATTAATACTATAAATATTTATTTTTTTTTTGATGATAATAGTATAGAATGCTTAATTTTAATCAATAAAAAACATTAATTCATAACTAATTTTATTCTGTTTGTCAATTTAAATTGTTAAATACAAATTGAATTAAAAAAGCGGAGGAAATTCCGCTGTATATCCTCCGCTTTAGTTTGATAGTAGTGCAGTTTAAGAAATTCAAGGAAATTTAGGAAACTTCTTAAAGTCGGGAGCCCTTTTTTCCAGAAATGCATTACGCCCTTCCTGAGCCTCTTCCATCAGGTAAAACATTAGTGTGGCATCACCTGCCAGCTCCATAATGCCGGTTTGGCCATCGAGCTCGGCGTTGAGACCGCGTTTTATCATGCGCAGTGCCATGGGGCTTCGTTGCAGCATGATTTTGCACCACTCAACGGTTTCACCTTCAAGTTGGTCGAATGGCACAACCTTATTCACTAAGCCCATCTGTTCGGCCTCGGCTGCTGAATATTGTTTGCAAAGGAACCATATTTCGCGGGCTTTTTTCTGGCCTACGTGGCGCGCCAGGTACGAAGAACCAAATCCGGCATCAAAGCTCCCTACTTTTGGCCCACTCTGGCCAAATAACGCATTTTCGCTGGCAATGGTTAAATCGCAAACCACATGTAAAACATGACCACCACCTATGGCATAGCCATTTACCATGGCCACCACTGGTTTTGGCATGGAGCGGATACGCTTGTGCAAGTCGAGTACATTTAATCGGGGTACGCCACCCTCGTCAATATAACCACCATGGCCTTTAACGTTTTGGTCGCCACCTGAACAAAAGGCTTTATCGCCTTCACCGGTTAAAATAATTACGCCAACATCCTGTCGCTCTCTGCAAATATCAAAAGCCTCAATGAGTTCCTTAACCGTTTCGGGCCGGAAAGCATTGTACACCCGTGGCCGGTTAATGGTTACTTTGGCTATACCTTCCCAATATTCCAGTTTAATATCCTGGTATTCTTTTTCTTTTATCCAGTTTCGCATAAAAATGATGTTTATGGTTGTTTTTTAAGTTAAATGGTGTCGAGCCAATAGTTAGAAGGCTGAAGGCAGAAGCTTTTAGCTCCTAGCACTATGCTCTAAGAACTATGCTCTAAGATCCTAGTAGCCAACAGTTAATCATTTCAAGAGGTTGTTAATGTCTCAATATCTTAAATTTAATAAACTAACAGTCTAATGATTTATTCTTCAAGAGTTCCGGTTTAAATATTTAAAATAATTCTTCAGTAAAACACCATTTTCCACATTTGGTGTAAATACTTCCAAGATAATAGGTTTTTCTGATGGTGAAAAAAAAGTTTCAAGAGCGTTATTAAACTCCAATTCGTTGTTACAACTCATATACTTCAATCCAAATGTTTGAGCAATGCCTTGTGCATTTAAATTTTGTTTTACTTCAAAAAACTGCTCTAGTTCTTCAGTTTCGCTCGAACCCGGCAAAAACCTGAATATGCCTCCACCTGAATTATTAATAAGGATGATTCGAAAATTGGGTTTGAGGTATTTATGCCAAAGCCCGTTTGAATCGTAAAAAAACGACAAGTCGCCAACTATGAGTAAAACCGGTTGTTCAGAACCATAAGCTGCGCCTGCTGCCGTACTTACACAACCATCGATGCCGCTGGTGCCGCGGTTGGCAAACCATGTATGACTATTGTCCCAGTCGAACAACTGCGCATACCTCACCGGTGTGCTGTTTCCTAAATGGATTTGGTAGTCGTGGAAAGATGTTGCGTTTAATGTCTGAAAAAGTTTCAAATCGCACCAGCCAATTCTGTTCAGGTATTGATGGTGTAAATTAAGAGCTTCTTCGGCTCGTTTTTTCCAGGTTTCGGTGAACCTACGGCTTTTGGGGATAATGTTTTCAGCAATCTGATGTATGGTTAAACCTGCATTTCCTCCTATTTTTCGGGTAAGGCTT
This sequence comes from uncultured Marinilabiliaceae bacterium, assembly GCA_937920475.1. GTDB lineage: Bacteria > Bacteroidota > Bacteroidia > Bacteroidales > Marinilabiliaceae > CALEUX01. The sequence goes on along the minus strand of CALEUX010000031.1, from coordinate 6,356 downwards.
TGGTAGGTATCGGTTAAAGCATGCCGATTTGAAAAATGCCAATGCGATTTTGGTTTTCTGGTTCGCAGCATTTTCTTAATCATTTTCGATAATACCGGGACATCAAATGTTATGAGCAAATCGGGGGCGAAAATTGGGTAATCATCCTCAGGGATGGTGGACACAACTCTGTCCATGTTATTGATAAAATGGCCATTTGAGGTATTCGATAAAGTTTCGGTTAGCACCATAATGCCTTTATCAGCCAATAGTGAAAGCGCTGCATGAAGCTGGTGGTCTTTATGATGAGCACCCATTAAAACCATTACTCTGTCGCATCGGTGTATTTCATCCAGAAGCATCTGCAAATCTTCATTGGCCAAAGTCTGGTTGCTTTGGAATGAAATGATTTTTCTGGCAGGGTTGGCGGGGAAAACTGTTTTTCCGTAAAGCGGCTCCCTTAAAGGCACATTAATATGTACCGGGCCGGGATTAATTCCTGTTGCGGCTAACAAGGCTTCGTTGATGGTTCTGTTTACAAACCATGCATCATCAGCATGGTTAATAGAAACCGGCAACTGACATTGATGACGTATATAGTTACTGTAAATTCCCTGCTGATTAATGGCTTGACCATCGGCCTGATTAATCCATTCAGTGGGGCGGTCGGCAGTGATAACCACCAAAGGTATTTGCTGGTAAAAAGCTTCGGCTACAGCTGGGGCAAAATTTACTGCGGCTGTACCACTGGTACATATAATGGCAACCGGTTTTTGTCGGGTCCTGGCCAATCCTAATGCAAAATAACCTGCACTGCGCTCATCTACAATGGTTAAGCAATTGAATAAATGACTGCCGTGAAAAGAGAGAATCAACGGCGCATTGCGCGATCCGGGCGATATAATCACTTCTTCTATGCCATATTGGTGGCATAAATCAATCAATTCTTTTACAACTGGTTTATCCGAAACGGAATTGTTCATGAATGTATAATTTGTGGCAGGTCAATAATTAAAAGGCAGAAATTTTTAACTCCTGGCTCTTAGCTCCTGGGAACTAACACCTAAATTCTAACCTCTTACATCTTTAAAAAATTGACATTCCATTGGTGTTTTTTGTTTGAGTAACTTTTATTATAAACAATACCTATTTATTACTAATTGCTTCATTCTGTTCTATTTGATTCAAAACCGACAATAATGTCTGGCTTTTTAAAATGGTTTCGTTCCACTCCTGCACTAAATCGGAACTGGCCGTTAATCCACCTCCTGTAAATATTTTTACCTGTTTATCTTCAATTTGCATGCACCTGATGTTTACAAACAGGTTAATATTGTTGGAGTTAACCGGGCCAATAAAACCGCCGTATAATAACCGGGGGTGGGTCTCCACTTTTTTAATGAGTTCAAGAGCAGCTTCTTTAGGCTCTCCACCCAGAGCCGGGGTTGGATGAAGGTTTTTAAGAAATTCACATAGTTTACCTTTAATGCCTTCTTCCGAGAATTGGTACGAGGTTCTTAAATGTGTTACCAATCCCGCTTTGGCAATGGCTGGACCGTTTTTTTTATAATTGCCTACTCCGGCCTGATCCAAAAGACGGTCGATATAGGTACTTACAACATTTTGTTCTTCCAGTTCTTTTGCATTCCATTGCGCCGGGTCCATTTCATCTAATTGTCGGGTTCCGGCCAGCGACATGGTTTCCAGAGTTCCATGTTGTTTTTTTAGCAAAAGTTCAGGCGATGCACCCATCCAAATGCCTGTTTCAGGAGTTGATAACAGGTAAACAAAAGTGCCCGGATATTGTGCGCATAGTTGCTGAAACAATGTTGAAATGTAGTTTTTAGCATCACTTTGGTAAGCAATTACTCTGGATAGAATGACTTTCTTTAACTCCCCGCTTTTCAGGGTTTTCATCATTTCCTGAAACTGATTTGAGTAAGCTTCAAAATCTGCGTCGTTACTGATGTCGGGCCGGGAGTATGGTTTTGCTGTAACAGGTTTTGCCTTGGTTTTTAAAGGCATATCCCATAAATCAACCGGTTTAAACCACCATCCCTGTGTCGTGGCTTCATCAAAGGGAACTACAGCAAAACCTTCAAATTCATCTATGTTATCAAAAGGTTGATAAGAAAAGGGATGTGGTTCTGAAAAATCGATTAAAGTGCAATTCGCTTCGCCTGGCAAATGAAATATGCAAAATCGGTCGCCTTTTTTAATCCTTATATCAATTTGAGTATCTATATGGTTAGCCATTGCCTGAACTTTATAACTGAGCCATTGTTAAAATAATTACTAAAGGTGGAAACAAAGATAACCAAATTGGTTTGGTTTTGTTGAGTGAAATGAAACCGGAATGAAGCATTCGTTTTTGTCTTTATTGTGGTTTTTCCTTTTTACTTTAGGTACGATATATGTATTTTTAGCCATTGGTTTTTATGGAAAATGGAAATTGTAAAATTTAGATAGATGACTAAGACCAAACAAAAAAAACGATTTATCGATTATTTTCTGAATTTTCTTGAAAAAGGAGGAAATGCCTTGCCTCATCCGGCCACTTTATTTGCTTTATTTGCTGTAAGTGTTTTGCTTTTATCGGCTGTTGGCTATTGGCTCAACTGGCAGGTAAATCACCCTGCCACCGGTGAAACTATATCGGCTGTTAATTTGCTCTCGAAAGAAGGTTTGGAGAGGATTCTTGACCAAATGGTGGCCAATTTTACAAGCTTTGCTCCATTGGGCATTGTTTTGGTAGCCATGCTTGGTATTGGCATTGCCGAAACCAGTGGTTTAATAGGTGCTTTTATCCGGTTACTGGTTCTTTCAGCTCCCAAAAGCATACTTACCTTTGTAGTTGTTTTTTCAGGAATTTTATCCAATGCAGCCAGCGATATAGGTTATGTCTTGCTTATTCCGCTTGCAGGTATCATTTTTCAGGCCATGGGGCGCCATCCATTCGTAGGCATGGCAGCTGCTTTTGCCGGCGTATCGGGTGGTTTCAGTGCCAATCTAATAATTGGAACTATTGACCCGCTTTTGGCCGGATTGTCGCAGGAGGCAGCTCATATTATCGACCCGGCATACGAAATCAATCCCACCGCCAATTACTATTTCATGGTGGTTTCAACATTTTTAATTGCCTTTTTAGGTACCTGGATTACAGAGAAAATAATACAGCCCCGCTTTGGAACCTATGATGGCGACGTGAAACAGGAAGCCATTGAACCTTTAAACAAACAGGAAAAGAAAGGCCTTAGGTGGAGTTTATTGCTGATGGGTAGCTGGGTGGCTATAATTCTGGTTGGGTTATTACCATCGGATGGGATTTTAAGAGGCCCCGATGGCAGCCTTATCAATTCTCCCGTAATGAAAGGCATTATTAGTTTCTTGTTTTTAATTGCCGGGAGTATGGGAATTGTTTATGGTGCAATTACCGGAAAGTTTAAAAACGATGGTGATGTGGCTAATGGCATGGCTCAAAGCCTGAAAACTCTGGCGCATTATATTGTTCTGGTATTTTTTGCAGCTCAGTTTGTAGCTTTTTTTAAATGGAGCAATTTGGGCGTTATTTTAGCCATTAGTGGTGCCGAAGTGCTTGTTGATGCCAATCTTGGAGTTATTCCTTTGATGTTGCTATTTATAATATTGGCTGCCTTTGTTAATATGCTTATGGGAAGTGCGTCGGCCAAATGGGCCATTATGGCACCTATATTTGTACCCATTTTTATGTTGTTGGGCTATTCTCCCGAACTTTCACAAGCCGTTTACCGCATAGGCGATTCGGTAACCAATGTGGTGTCGCCCATGATGAGCTTTTTTGCTCTGATAATTGCCTATTTCCAGAAATACGACAAAAATGCCGGTATGGGAACCATTATCTCTACCATGATACCTTATTCTATTTTGTTTTTTGTAGGGTGGAGTATATTACTTATTCTATGGATAACGCTTGGACTTCCGCTTGGCCCCGGTGCCGGATTGTATTATGAGTTGCCTGCCAGTTTCGGGCAGTAAAGCATTAAAAACCCCTAAACTCGTGATAAAAGTTTAGGGGTTTTTCCTAGTCGAAAAAAATCCAAAAAGAAAAGTTCCGGATAATCAAAATGTGATATCCTCCTGAACTGCGTTTTTAACCTCCTGCTTTAATTCTTCAATAAATCTTGAATACTCAAATTTGCTGTTAAACGGAGAACTCATAGCCAGCAGATGCCCCTCATGGTTTTTAACATTGATAATATACCTGCCGTTATCGGTTTGCCACTTTCCAACATAAGGTTCGTTATGTCCTGCTAAATTGCGAATGTTTTCGATGCCATTCAGGCATTGTTTTTTTGTAGGGTACCTTGGACTCCATAATACCGGCCGCCCACTTGTGTCCTTCAGGTGAAACTGAAACTCACCCCCGGCCTGGCGTGAAATTACAAATCTCATCATGGCATTCATTTAATTGGTTTACTTTCTAAATTACATCAAAATCTTGCAAAAGTCAAGAGTTAAATTGTTTTTATTGATGCTGTTTATGAACAAAAAAACTTTTTCAGATGTTCCTTTTCGAATGATTAATTTATATTTTTGATTTGATAATAATCTTAAAAATGATAAAAATATAATCATGCTTCTTTCAGAAAATCTTAAGTTGTTGCGAAAGCGGAAAGGTTTAACGCAGGATGATTTGGCGGCTATTTTAGGTATTAAAAGACCCACGTTGAACAACTATGAAAATCGTGTGGCCACACCACCTGTGGACATGCTGATTCGTTTGTCTGATTATTTCGGTATTTCTATTGATACCTTGCTTCGTGTCGACTTGTCGGGGTTATCGCAATTTCAGCTTCGCGAGCTGGAAAATGGCAATGATGTTTTTATTCGTGGAAGTAAACTGAGGGTTTTAACTTCAACGGTTGGAGCCGATAACGAAGAAAATATTGAGCTGGTACCCGAAAAAGCAAAAGCAGGCTATTTAACCGGGTTTGCCGACCCTGAGTATATTGAATCACTGCCTTTGTTTCGGTTGCCATTTTTGGATAAAGCACGCAAATACCGTACTTTTCAGATAAGTGGCGACTCTATGTGGCCAATTCCTCATGGTGCATGGGTTACGGGCGAGTTTGTACGCGACTGGTCGTTGCTAAAAAGTGGCGTGGCTTATATTATTCTCACCTTAGATGATGGTATTTCATTTAAAATTATCAGGAACCGCATAAATGATGATGGGCAAATTGATTGCATTTCATTGAATCCATTATATCAACCCTATTCGTTAAAGGTTTCAGATATCAGGGAAATTTGGCATTTTGTGCATTATATAAGTCCTGAATTGCCTTCGGAGCGTGTAGAGATGGACCATTTGGTACGTACCTTGTCGGAAATTAAGCAGGAGGTTAGTGATATAAAGGGGAAGCTTAGCTCTTAGCTCTTAGTTCCTAGCAGCTAACACCTAAAACCTAACACCTAACACCAACACCTAACACCCAACAGCTAATTGTAAATGATGCGATGATTGTATGATTTTCAAAAAATACCAACCGCATTTCTAACCGATGCTTTAAACATTAAAATACCCTTTTGAGGATTAGAAACCCGATAACGCTGTTTTAAAATAGCTTCAGGGCGAGCGGTTTTGATTTTATGAAACAACCTCAAATAATAACGGTAAGCCAGGTAAACACCAAGCCGCACCTGAGGTTTTAATTGAACAATTCCTTTAAAAGCTTCATCAAAATCGAACTGAATTTCTTTTTCAATGGTTTGTTTTGCTTGAGGTGTAAAATTATCAAAATCAATATTTTTGAAATAAATTCGTCCCTTGTTTTGATAATCGTCCTGGGCATCGCGCAGGAAATTTACTTTCTGGAACGCCTCGCCAAGTTTACGGGCAGGATATTTTAAAGCTTCGTAGGCTTCATCATCGTTTACATAAAAAACACGAAGACACATAAGGCCTACCACTTCAGCCGACCCATATATGTATTGCTCCAAATCGCGTTTGCTGTAGGCCGTATAGTGTAAGTCCATTTCCATGCTGTTAAGAAAAGCTTTAATAAGCGCATGGTCGATGCGGCATTCGTTAACAGTGCTTTGAAAACTGTCGAGAATTGGATTAAGACTAATGCCTCTTTCTATGGCTTTCCATGTATCTTCCTGGAATTCTTTCAATAATGTGGTTCTGTCGTAATTCAAAAATGTATCCACAATTTCATCGGCATACCTAACAAAACCGTAAATGCTGTAAATATGGTCGCGGTATTGTTTATCGAGCAATCTAACACCCAACGAAAATGACGTGCTGTAAATTCGGGTGGTGTTGATGCTGCAACGCAGGTTATTAAGACGGTACTTATCCATAGTCTGGTGAGTTTGTTAGTTCAATAGCTCAA
>CALEUX010000030.1 GCA_937920475.1 uncultured Marinilabiliaceae bacterium | reverse complement strand
AATAAATGAGGCTGTCTCATAAGTTTTTTTAAGGCTCTGAAAATTGAGTATTTGAAAAACTACTCGGGTAGGAGTACGAATAAAAAGAGGGTGTCTCTGACTTTTGAGACACCCTCATTTATTTGATTTTACCATTTCACTGTAAACACAGTATTGCCCGGTTTTGAATAACAATTAATGGTGCCTCCATGTGCGCGCAGAATTTGTCGCGAATAGCTTAATCCAATTCCCGAGCCGGTGGTTTTAGTGGTAAAGAAAGGAACAAAAATTTCGTCAGCAATTTCGGGTGGAATGCCCGGGCCATTATCAGCAACGGTAATTTCTGTTTTTTGGCCCGTTTCGTTTTTGCTGCAGCAAATTTCTATTAGCCCTTTATTATCGCCACTTATAGATTCAGCGCTGTTTTTTACAAGGTTAATAATAACCTGAACCATGAGTTGCTCATCAAGTTTCACCAAAAAATCGGGCTCCGGGGTATAAAACTGAATGGATACGCCATATTGTTCCTTCATTGGAGAAACCAGAATACTGAGCCTGTCGAACAAAGCCTGCATGCTTATTTCCGACAAATGCAAATCGGGCATACGCGTAAACAACCGATAACTTTCAACAAAACGCATCAGAGCCTCTCCCCTTTCCTCAATTACATCCAAACCTTTTATGGTGCGGATTACATCCATTTCCCTGGCATTATCATCTTCGTGGGTTCCCTCTTTAGCCTTCCAAATTTCTTTGAGCGATTGAGCTATGGATGTAACAGGCACCAGTGAATTCATTATTTCATGGTTCAAAACCTTTATCAGTTTAACCCACGAATCAAGTTCCTTACGTTCCAACTCGCCTCGAATATCCTGAAGTGTAACCAATTTTACTTCTTCGTCCTTTAAATTTAAGATGGTACATCTTACGCTTAGCTGAAGGTTTTCATTAAACCTTCGTAACAGTAATGATTGTGACTGCTGATTGTTAAACCGGAATAATTCGGTTTTAAAATGAGCATCAACTTTATCGAGTTGAGAGAGATGCGTAAAAGTTTGAAGACCAAACAACGACAGAGCCGCCTGGTTGGTATTAATAACAAAGCCTTTGTTATTAAAAACAATGACGGATGTGCCAATATTATGCAGTATTTCGCTAAAATACTGCTCTTTAAGTTGGTTTTTAATACGCGATTGCTGAATAATCTGGTTGAGCTCGTTTAGGCTTTTATGAAGCTCATTAATTGTTGAGTTTCCTGTATTTCGGGGAAATAACAATGAAGTATCTTCGTTTTTAACAGCCTGAATAAAAAAATTGATTTGCCGGTTGGTATGATTAAATAGTATGATTAAGCGGGCAATAAAAGTAATTTCAAAAATGGCTAACAAAACAATTAACTCCGGTCGGCGGTACCAGCCTAAGCAAAACCCCAGCACCATTGAATTAATAACCAGCAATGTTACTTTAAAAAGTAAGCTTCTGTTAAAATGTTTATAAGCCATATTTCTTTATTTTATTATAAAGCGTTTGGCGTGTAATTCCCAACTGCTGGGCCACGGTTGACAGGTTTCCTTCGTATTTGGCAATGGCATCGGCAATCAGCTTTTTTTCCATTTCTTCCAGCGTTCCATCGTAAGCACCGGGAGAATTGATTTCGCCATGCCGAAACATAAAATCGGCAGGTTGAATTATATTACCATCGCATAAAATGATGGCCTTTTCGATGGCATGCTGCAATTCGCGCACGTTTCCGGGCCACTGATGCTCTTCCAATTTTTTTAGAGCACCATCAGACAAACTCATTTCCGGCTTATGATATTTGGTTTTATATTTATTGAGAAAAAACAATGCCAGAGCAGGAATATCTTCCTTGCGTTCGCGAAGCGATGGTAGTTCAACATGAATGGTATTGATGCGATAGAGTAAATCTTCGCGAAACCTCCCTACATCCACCATTTGTATAAGGTTGCAATTGGTGGCACATATTAACCTGATATCAACAGGAATCGGCTGATTCTCTCCAACCCGGGTAATACATCGGTTTTGAATAACAGTTAGCAATTTGGCCTGTAAGGGAAGCGGCAGGTTCCCTATTTCATCCAGAAAAAGAGTGCCATTATTAGCCTCTTCAATTTTCCCCAATCTATCGGCTTTTGCATCAGTAAAAGCACCTTTTTTATGACCAAATAATTCGCTTTCGAACAAGGTGTCAGTAATGGCACCCATATCTACAGCAACCATCACTTCATTTTTGCGCAACGATTGCCGGTGAATTTCGCGAGCCACTACTTCTTTGCCTGTACCATTTTCGCCGGTAATTAAAACATTGGCATTTGTACCCGCAACTTTGGCAACCACATCCATTACGCGTTTCCAGGCAAGCGATTTACAATCGAGCAGAAAACCTTCATTATTATTCTTTGTATCGTCTAGACTGGCTGCCCCACCTTTCTGCCTTTTTACTTCTTTTCGGGAATTAGATAACCGACAAGCCGCTTCAATGGTAGCCAGAAACTTTTTGTTGTTCCATGGTTTAAGAATAAAATCGATGGCGCCCATCCTAACAGCTTTTACAGCAAGCTCAACATCTCCGTAAGCAGTTATCATGATAACTCCTACACCAGGAGCTTCATCTAAAACCCTTTGAAGCCAGTATAAACCTTCATTGCCGGTATTAATGCCGGCCGAAAAATTCATGTCGAGTAACAATAAATCGTACGATTCACCCTTTAGCTCATTCAGTAGCATATTAGGCGTGCTAAGCGTTTTAAGCTTTTTGCATCGACCACTCAACAAAAATTCAAGTGCACTTAGAACACTTTTATTATCGTCGACAATTAAAATAGAGCACTGCTTCATTTTAAAAAATATTATTTGCGTTGCAGAATGGTTTAAAGTTAAAGGATTGTATTGAGAAACCCTTCCTATTATTTTACATTATTGTCCAATAAAAAATCCATTCTTCGTTTAAGTGCTCAAGCCGCACGGGCTCTTACTTTTTTTCTACAGCAAAAAAAAGTAAGCAAAAAATGCCGCCGCTGCAGATAATTTCCTAAAAATCATCTTAATTGACTAAAATCCGGGAACTCGCTACGCTCAAACAACCCGGATTTCTAAACGTCAATTAATCTGATTTTCTTAACGGAAATTCTCTGAGGCGGAAAACAAACCTCAGGTAAACAAAACCTACGATTTTCCTTATTTATTAACTCATCGTAATAGATTATAAAGATTTAACCAAACTCAATTAATAATTAAGATGAATACACTTAGCTAATACCATACCGATTAATCAACTGCTTAAATTTTAATTAACTGCATAATTTTATTGAGGTAGCTTTTGTTAAAAAAACATACAGCCATTGTCCATTTATTTTACAGTCAAACTAAGAGCATCCTTATATCTATCTGATTAATATTGCATTAACAACTATGGCATAAGGTTGGTAATAACCTAACTGTTAGCAGAATTAAATCTGGAAAACAAAAGAATTAAACAACATCCAAATGCGTAGATTAATTTACATACTGGCACTTATCACCATTTCACTTTCTCAAGCCATGGCTCAAGCGACAGAATTCTGGACACTTGAAAAATGCATTATTCATGCCATGGAGAAAAATCTCGACCTTAAAATCAGTCGCAACCTATATCAAAAAGCTGTTTACGACCATCGACAAAGCGCCTGGAGTATGAGTCCTGAAGTAGGTGCCTTTGCCAACTCAAATGTTAACTTTCAGCGAGCTACCAATCAGGATTATCAAATTGAAACCGGTACAACTTATACTGTCAATTACGGTGTAGGGGCTTCGTTAAACCTCTTTGCCGGATTTACTGCACACAATATGACTGCTGCCCGTAGATTTTATAAACTGGCCGTTGGAGAATCTACTAAATTATCGGAATACTTACTCGAACTCGAAATAACAGAACTATTTTCAAGAGCACTGTACCAAAAAGCATTGGCCGATGTTGTTCGCGAAAAACTTGAAATCAGTCTCCGTGAATCGGAACGCATTGCTGCCACCATTGAAGCCGGGCAATTAGAACCGGTTGCACAAAATGAAATTAATGCGGCAGTATCGGCTAACCGTTTGGAGCTAAGCCGGGCAGCAAATGAATATAAACTTTTAAAACTGCGCCTGGCCCAAACCATTGAAGTGCCCGACGTTTATAACTTTGAAATTTCTGATGCAGGCCTTGAATCGGCATTGCCGGTAAACAATTATAGTAATATAGATTCGTTGTATGCGCTTATAAGCTTAGTTTATCCGGCCGTTCAGCAACGTGAGTTCGAGCTGGAGTATTATAAAAAAATGCATCAGGTTTCAAAAGGAAATTACAGTCCTACATTAACCATGAGAGGCGGTTATACCTCAGAGTTTTATTCGGCCGATAAAACGGAAACGGGCAAGGAAACTCCTTTTTCAACACAGTTTGATAAATACCGCAATCCATATCTGGGCCTTTCATTAAATGTTCCGTTGTTTACCGGACGTAAACGCGATTTCCAGACTAAGAAAAGCCGCATCGACCTTGAGAATGCTGTTTTCTCGCTCGAGAATCAGAAAAAACAACTCCGACGTGAACTTGAAGAAGCTGTGTTCAGGCTGGAAGCCCATTATATTGAATATTCCACCGCTGTTCATAATTTGGAGTTTGCAGAAAAATCGTTTGAAACTTACAGAGAAAAATTTGGTCTGGGATTAATTAATACAACGGATTTTATGACGGCACAAAATCAATATACACTGGCTCGCTCAAATGTTATGCTGGCCCGGTACAATTGGATAGTACAGAAAAAAACAGTGGAATTGTATTGTAACGGGCGTTAGTAAAAACCGTCACACTAAAAAAACAATTAACTAAACGAGATATCAATTTTAATAATCAAACCGGCTTCACCGGATATTTCAGATAACTACTATGGACAGAGTAATAGAAAAGAAAAAAGGTTTAAAACCAAAAACCATCGCACTGATTGGTGCCGGGATTATTTTGGCAGCTCTTCTGGTGAGAATAATTTTAGTTTCGGGAACTTCAACATACCGGACTCAAAAAGACAAACTCACAATTTCGGCGGTGGAACAAGGAAGTTTCAAAGATTACATTTCCATTATTGGTACAGTTATGCCCATAACAACGATTTATTTAGACGTTGAAGAAGGCGGAAAAGTGGTTGAGAAAATTATTGAAGAGGGCGAAATGGTTAAGAAAGGAGAAGTTCTGTTCAGGATGGAAAACAACGATTTGAACCTTCAAATTCTGAATACCGAGTCGCAACTGGCATACCAATCCAATGAATTGCGCAACACGCTGATAGGTATGGAACAGCAAAAAATCAGCAACAAACAACAATTGCTCAACATCGATTACGAAGTGGTGCGCTTACGTCGTAACTTTGAACAAAACAACACATTGCACGATAAGGGATTTATTTCGCGGGAAGCTTTTTTGCAATCGAAAGAAAACTATGAACTGGCTATGAGAGACCGTGAACTGAGATATGAGCGAATGGTGCAGGATTCCATATTCCGTGAAAACCAAAAATCGCAAATGAACAACAGTTTGCACAACATGCAGCAAAACTTATTTATGGTTCGCCAGCGCTTAGAAAGTCTAAAAGTTAAAGCACCTGCCGATGGTCAATTGGGAACACTGGATATAGAAATTGGCCAATCGATTAACCGCGGACAACGGGTTGGACAATTGCATGTTTTAGATGAATATAAAGTAGTGGCACAAATTGATGAACATTATATTGACCGGGTGCGCCGTGAACTCAATGGCACCTTCGAACGCCAGGACAAACAATTCGACATTGAAGTGATGAAAGTTTACCCCGAAGTACGCGAAGGGCGATTTCAGGTCGATTTTAAATTTACAAAGGAGATGCCCGACAATTTACGGACCGGACAAACCTATCACATTAAACTTGAACTCGGACAACCCGTTGATGCCGTTTTACTGCCACGTGGAGGGTTCTTCCAGAGCACAGGTGGCCAGTGGGTTTTTGTACTCGACGATTCGGGCAACTACGCCACCAAACGCAGCATAAAAATTGGTCGTCAAAACCCACTTTTTTATGAAGTTATTGAAGGATTGCAACCCGGCGAAAAAGTTATTACCAACAGCTACGATACTTTTGGCAAGAATGATAGAATTGAATTGAAGTAGACAGGAGAACGAAAACCGAAAACCGGAGGAGGGAAAGCGAAGACAGGAAAACGGAGACAGGAGACAGGAGGTGAAGCGAAGCGGAATTCCGCATAGCGGAACAGGAGAATGGGGAAGGTTAACGAAAATGTATTACAAGGAATATTTTGGCAATTATAGATTCCGCTGATTACAAATAACAAAATGACTCAATTATGAATTCGAATAATAAAATTGGGAAAATCGAGGATTTAAATGTCTGGCAGGAAGCTATGGAATTAACTGAAGCAATTTACAAAGCATTTAAACAGTGCAACGATTTCAGCTTTAGAGACCAGATAAGAAGAGCTTCGGTATCAATTCCTGCAAACATTGCTGAAGGCTTTGACAGACAAACCAATAAGGAATTTATCCAATTTTTATTCATAGCAAAGGGTTCAGCAGCCGAAGCCAGAACATTATTAATGCTGGCTAAGAGATTAGGCTACATTGATGAAACCAATTACAATGCGTTGATTGAATCAACCAGAAAAATATCAGCAATGCTCTATAAATTTATTGAAACCAGAAAAACAAAATTTAATTAACCATTGAGTCCGGGAATAAAATCAAGAATTCGTTACCGGTTTTCGGTTTCCATTCTTCGGTCTCCAACTTTTACCAGATATGATAAAAACTAACAACCTCCAAAAAATCTTCCGCACAGAGGAAATAGAAACTCTGGCGTTGAACGAAGTTAACTTCGAAGTAAAGAAAGGCGAATTTGTGGCCATTATGGGGCCATCGGGATGCGGTAAATCAACACTGCTCAACATAATTGGACTGCTCGACAATCCCAGTGGCGGCGATTATTTCTTCGATGGCATTAACGTGGCCAGCTACCGCGAGAGCCAGCGCACCAGCTTGCGCAAAGGAAATATTGGTTTTGTATTCCAGAGCTTTAACCTCATCGACGAACTCAATGTTTTCGAAAATGTTGAACTGCCTTTGCTTTACCTGAAAATCAGCACCCGTCAGCGAAAAGAAATGGTTCAAAAAGTATTGGAACGCATGAGCATTGCCCATCGTGCCAAGCACTATCCTCAACAGCTTTCGGGAGGTCAGCAGCAACGTGTGGCCATAGCCCGCGCCGTGGTAGCCAACCCCAAACTGATACTCGCCGATGAGCCAACCGGTAATCTCGATTCCAAAAATGGATTGGAAGTAATGAACCTGCTCACCGAGCTAAACCGCGAAGGAACCACCATCGTTATGGTTACACACTCGTTGCACGATTCAGGTTTTGCCCACAGGGTTGTAAATCTTTTCGATGGTCAGATTATTACTGAAGAATACAAAAAACAATTGGGAGAAGTACTGCTATAGAGTTAGGTGTTAGGTGTTAGGTGTTAGCTGCTAGGTGTTAGGAGCTAGGAGCTAGGAGCTAAGAACTAGGAGCTAGGAGCTAAGAACCAGGGACTTCTGCTTAAGAATGATTTTTTAATAACAAGCATTATGAGACGCTTTTTTTTAATCAGTGAAGTATTCCGCTCATTCCGGAAAAATCTGTCAACAGGTCTATTAAGTTTAGCCGGACTATCCATAGGCATGGCCGTAACTCTAATCATAGGGTTTTGGAGCCTGAATGAATTCAGTTTTGATAAATTTCATAAGGATTCTGACAAAATTTACCGGATATGTCGCAAAGGCTTTTTGAATAACGAAACAGTAACTTTAGGAGCTGAATTTGGCCCGGCAGCCATCGCAGCCAAGGATGAACTGCCCGAAGTGGAAGACTATACCAGGGTAAGCCAATTCTTAAGAGAACTGGTAAAAGTAAATGACATTATTGCCTTCGAGCAACATGTAATTGCATGTGATAAAAACCTGTTTCAATTCTTCTCTTTCAAACTTGAAATTGGCGATGCTCAAACTTGTTTTGATGCGCCTGATAAAATGGTTATTGACCGTCATATTGCCGATAAATACTTTAAAGGAGAAAACCCTATAGGCAAAATGTTCCAGGTTTTTGGACAGGAATTTCAGATTAGCGCTGTGATGGAAAACATTCCGGAAAACTCACATTTAAAATTCCATATTGCTGTAACTTACGATGCATTAAACTGGATAAATGATAAAATATGGGGAAACAGTGATAACGTACTTTCCTACTTAAAAATAAAAGAGGGTTCCGATATTGAAGCTCTTGGGAATAGAATTTCACAAATAACCTATAAACACTTTCCCATTTATGAACAATACCAGATAACTCATTTTCTGCAACCATTAAAGGACATTCATTTCTCAACCGGTTTCAGGTTTGATTCGGTAATTACCAACGACCGCCGAATGGTATTTATTTTTATTACAATTGCGCTTCTTATTTTATCAATAGCCTGCTTCAATTTTATCAATCTGTTTATTTCCACGTCATTTCAGAGAGCCAAAGCAATCGGAATAAAAAAAATAAATGGCATTTCGGTTACCGGTTTGTTTTTAAACTCCTTTGCTGAAACTGCTATGTACATTGGCGCTGCAACTTTAATGGCATTTGTAATAGCCATTGCTGCGTTGCCATTTTTTAACCAATTAACCGACGGCAACCTTTCGCTCGACTTTGGAAACTATCGTCTTTACCTTTTTACCGGTGGGTTGATGTTTGTTACATTATTAGCAGCAGGTATATTTCCGGTGTTTTATATATTAAAATTCAATCCTCAGGAAATAATAAAAAGTAAATTTAAAGGAGGAGGTATAACAGTTCTGCAAAGAGTGCTGGTTGTAAGTCAGTTTGCTGCTTCTATTATTTTAATAGCCTCATCTGTAATAATAAAAAAGCAACTCAATTATATTCAGAATAAAGACCTTGGTTTTAATACCGAACAAATTATATGGTTTCAACCACGCAATATTGCTGAAAGTTATGAGACCTTCCGCCAGGAAGCTATGCGGAATCCAATTATTAAGGATATCACTATAAAAACATGCCTGCCAAACGACTGGAACAACGGCAATCCAATTGTGACCGACGATAACCCTGATGCACAGGTACTGGCAGAAGTTACACAGGTTGGATACAACTATATTGATATGATGAACATTCCACTGATAGCAGGTTCAAACCCGTTTTTTGAAACCTCCCTGAATTCAGATCAATGCCTGATAAATGAGAAAACAGCCAAAGTTCTGGAGTTAACCAACCCAATAGGCAAACAAATTTCACTTATCGATAACCGGAAGGTAACGGTAGCAGGGGTTTTAAAAGATATAAATACCAAGTCGCTTCACATTGAAGTTGATCCTCAGATATATGTAAAACTGGAACCTAACGAACTTAGAGGCTGGAATTTTATATTAGTAAAATCTGCATCTAACCCGGCTGAAGTGATAAAATTCCTTACCAATAGCTGGCAAAAATATAACCCCCAAATACCATTCGAATATTCATTTTTAGACGATACCTACAACAAATTGTATCAAGCTGAAACAACAGCCTCGAAAACCGTTTCAGTGGGAATGGGAATTGCACTCTTTTTAGCATTTATGGGATTATTTGCTATGGCACATTATGCCACCGAAAAAAGAGTTAAAGAAATTGGCGTGCGCAAAGTAAATGGTGCAACCATAAGTGAAATTCTGGTTTTGCTCAACAAAGACTTTGTTAAATGGGTGGTTTTGGCATTTTTAATTGCATCGCCAATTGCGCTGTATGCGATGTATAAATGGCTTGGTAATTTTGCCTACAAAACTGAATTAAGCTGGTGGGTATTTGTACTTGCCGGCTTGCTCTCAATGATGATTGCACTCATTACAGTTAGCTGGCAAAGCTGGCGGGCAGCTTCCCGGAACCCGGTAGAAGCTTTGAGATATGAGTAAATCACCACCAGCCCCCTAAAGGGAGTAAAAATGAGATTGAAAGATTTGCATATAATGTCAATCGAAGCCCCAAAGTCCCCTTGAGGGGATTTAGGGGTAAAAGTATGGATGAAGTACAAGAAAACACCCCCTGCCGCCTAAAGGAGGTAAAAAAATAATTAGTTCTATTAAGCAACTGAACAATATGTAACTAATATGAACAGCTTCAAAATAATCTTCCGGCGCTTATTTAAAAAAGGTGAGCATACAACAACCAGAATAATATCCTTATTAACTGGCTTAGCTTTTGGTATATTATTGCTATCCGAAGTATTTTACTATTTCAGCTTCGATAGCTTTTACCCCAATGCCAAACGTATCTATGTGATTCATGAAAGTTTTAAGACTGACGAATCATCGGAAAAGATGAAAAGCCATCCATTTGTAAGCGGTGCTATTGCACCAGGTCTTAAGGCGGAAGTACCGGGAATTGAAGCTGCTACAAGGTTAAACCCCTTGGGGAAAACTACTTATTACACGGAGAATCTGAAAGGCTATCAGGCAGATTTTTTTCTGGCAGACGACTGCCATTTTGATGTACTAAACAGGCCCATACTACATGGAAATCCAAAAGAAATACTTTCATCACCAATGCAATGTATGGTTTCAAGTAAAATAGCTAACGAAATTGGAGGCGACATTATAGGTACTACCATTGAATTAAAAGATTTTCCAGAGAAAAGAATTACCATATCTGGCATTTTCGAAGCCTTGCCGGAAAACACCAACAAACACTACGATGTGTTGGTATCAATGGTATCCATAGGCAATTTTATGTGGGATGGTACCAATAACTGGTTGGGTAACGACCGTTATTATGCATGTGTTAAACTCGAACCCGGTGTTACGCCTGAAAGTTTAGCTCCGGCAGTTAGAAAGATGCAACAGAAATATCAGGACATTGAAGAACTGGAACAAAAAGGCTTGACTCTGAAATACACATTCAACCCAATAACCAGGATTCATTCAGGGTACATGAAAGATATGATTCTTATTCTAAGCGTTATTGCTTTCTCAGTGTTATTTGTATCTATTATGAATTACATTTTACTAACCCTAAGTACGTTGGTAAAACGGGCTAAAACATCAGCCATACATAAAACTTATGGTGCAAATGCCAACAATTTGCAAAAAATGATTTTAACAGAGACCTTTTTAATATTTATTATTTCTCTTCTTGGTGCTTTCCTTGTCATTTTATTGGTAAAACCTATTATTGAAGCCCAATTAAGTCACCGTTTAGCATCGACCTTAAATTGGCAGGTAATTGGGCCAGTGGTATCAATTATAACCGGACTTGTTTTGTTAACCAGTTATTTACCCGGAAAATTCTTCTCAAGTATTCCTGTAGCAACGGCATTCAAAAATTACCATCAAAATAAAACCAAGTGGAAAATAGCCTTATTGTGCATTCAATTTGCGGGGGCCTCCTTTATTTTAACATTACTTGTTATTGTTTCAATACAATATAATCAGATGGTAAATGCCGACCACGGATATAGAACCAAGAACGTTTTCTATGGCTCAACCAGTGGCATGGATGCCAATAAAATTCCTACTGTTTTGAATGAATTAAGAGCCTTGGCAGAGGTTGAAACAGTAGGTTTGGGATACGGGTTGCCTACGGATGGTGCTGCAGGCAACAATATTCAGTCGCCAGATGGGTTAAAAGATCTTTTTAATGTGGCTGATTTCTATTGGATTGATGAAAACTACCTATCAATTTTAAACATCCCGGTAAAAGAAGGAAATAGTTTCTCCACAAAATCAACAGCAACAAATAGTATGCTTATAAGTAGCAAAGGTGCTGATATGTTGAAATTACATAACAACTGGCACGATGGCGTTGTTGGAAAACAAGTTACTATTAGCGAACATGGAACCACCACTATAACGGGTGTATTCCCAGACTTTATTGTACACAATTTAACCAATCCGGATTTACGTCCTTCGGTATTCTTTTATATGAATGAAGAAGGCTTTCAGCAGATGAAAAGAATTAATCCACTATACTCAGCCAATATTTTAATTAAGGTTTACGAAAATACCAAGCCGGGAATTTTAGAAGAAATAACAAATATTTTCAATCGTGCACTTCCCCAAAATGACGCTATGGTAAAAAGTCTGGAGGATGTTCAGAGAAATAAATACCAGTCGCAGCAAGGTTTTAGAAACACAATGATAGCAGGCAATATCATTATTCTGGTTATGACCATTATGGGTTTGTTGGGCTATACCGCTAATGAAGCCTCTCGGCGTCGTAAAGAGGTGGCAATCAGAATAATAAATGGAGCTAAATTGAATGAGATACTCCAAATGTTTATTATTAACCTCGAATACATTGCTATTCCCGCAGTTATAGTGGGATTAATTGGTGCCTGGTACGCTGCAGATTTATGGATGCAAAATTTTGCTTTTAAAACTTCATTGCATTGGAGCATTTTTATACTGTGCAGCTTGTTTATATTTATCATCATTGCCTTAACTGCCACCTTACATTATGCCAAAACAGCCAATAAAAACCCGGTAGAAGCTTTACGATACGAATAGAGCCAAGATAAAAACCAAATAAACCACTGCACCATGTTTAGAATGATTTTCCACTCAGCATTCCGTAGTCTTGTTAAATACAAGCACATTACATTAATTAACCTGCTTGGACTTATTCTGGGAATAACTTCATTTTTGTTTATACAGCATTATTTGTTGTACGAGTTCTCATTCGACAGGTTTATTCCCGAATCGGAAAAAGTTTACAGGGTAAATTTTAAAATTGAGAAGGAAGGTCAGAATGTTTATAACGGAGCTAAAACCCCAAGGGCCCTTTACTTTGCGCTTAAAACAGATATTCCTGAAGTAGAAGCCAATACAGTAACCTATTTTGAAAAGTGCTTTGTTAGTTACAAAGAGGTTAGTTTTGCCAATCAGGATGTGTTGTGGGTGGAAGATGGTTTTGAAAAGGTATTTCCGCTCGAAATGATTCAGGGAGTGGCTGATTATTCGCGTCCACGTGCCGGCACCATTTCAGAAACGGCAGCCAAAGCCTATTTTGGTAATGAAAATCCTATCGGTAAAATAATTGGCATCAATCAGGGTATGCCCATTGAAATAACTGGCGTTTTTAAAGATTTACCATCTAACACCCACTTTTCGGCGCAGTATTTTGCATCCATCAAAACCTGGATTGAAATGGATGCCATTAGTGCCAGTGGTGATTGGAGATGGAATGGTTGGTGGAATTACATCAAATTAAAAGAGGACGCCTCGCCCCTACTGGTAAATGAGAAAATCAATGCATTTACCAATTCTTACATGGGTTTTTTAAAAGATGATAACCGACTGGGGACTTTCTCTATACAGCCACTCAACGATTTACATTTTATATCGGGCATCGACGGTGAAATGGGTGCTCAAACCAACCGTTCATCGCTATACAATTTAATGGCAATCGCCATAATTACCCTGCTTATTGCGTGGATAAACTATGTTAATCTGGCTCTGGCTCATGCCCAGTCGCGTTCGCTTCAAATTGGAATGCGCAAACTCATTGGTGCATCCAATATGCACCTTTGGCACCAGTCGCTTGCCGAGAGTTTTATACTGAATGTGTCGGCCCTAATTGTTTCGGTAGTCCTATACCTCGTATTTAAAGACACCTTTGCGCAAATGTTTTCAATACCAATAGCACATGCGCAAATTCCTTTTGGATACATGATTATAATTTCGCTGGGTGTTATCACCATGGGGGTTCTGCTATCGAGCCTGTATCATGGTTTTGCCTTATCGGGAATTGGATTACTACCCACACATCAAAAAAATGGGAAAAAAACATTTAAAAGCTACCTGGTATTGATTCAGATGGTTGTTTCAATAGTATTTTTAACCAGTACCATTATCGTTTACAAGCAGATATCGTTTATGAAAAATAAGAATCTTGGCATTGAGTTAAACGATGTAATAATTTGTACCGGACCGGCTTCTTTGAATGCTGATGGCATGAAACGCGAACGATTCGAGAGTTTTAAACGCGAGTTGTTAACATACCCGGGGTTTAAATCTGCTACTTTCAATATGTATGTTCCCGGACAGGAGCCCGGGCGAGGCTATCGCGAATGGATAAATCCTTCGTCAGGCGTTTCGCCCGATGTTATGTTTTTCGAAAACAATGCCTCGGCTGGTTTTATTGATACGTACCAGATGAAATTGCTGGCCGGAAGAGATTTTAACGTAGAACCCGGCCTTAATAATAACCGCGTTGTTATTAATGAAACAAGTATGCGTCATTTGGGATTTGGAAGTCCCGAAGAAGCCATTGGAAAACAAATATACCACAGAGGCGACAATCAGCCGGCACAGGAAATTATTGGAGTGGTAGCAGACTTCCATAACGAAGGACTGCAAAAACCCATCTATCCAATTGTTTGGAACAATTATTACCCCAACGAGTTTGGTTATTTTGCAGTTAGAGTTCAGTCAATGAACGCACAGCAATCGCTCGAACAATTAAAGGCAGTTTGGGATAAACATTTCACTCAGGATAACTTCGACTATATATTTGCAAAAGAGCAGTTTAACCTGCAATACCAATCAGAATCGCGATTTGGTAAATTTTATCTCTGGCTTACGTTACTTTCCATAGGCATTGCAGCCATTGGCTTATACGGACTGATTATTTTCACATTTGAAAAACGAACCCGCGAAATCAGCATCCGCAAAGTAAATGGCGCAAAAATATCGGAAGTACTGGTAATGCTTAACCAAAATTTCGTTAAGTGGGTTGTTATTTCCTTCATAGCTGCTACACCTATAGCCTGGTATGCCATGCAAAAATGGCTACAAAACTTTGCCTACAAAACCGATTTAAGTTGGTGGATATTTCTGTTGTCGGGGGCTGTAACTCTGATAATTACACTCATTACCGTAAGCTGGCAAAGCTGGAAGGCAGCAACACGGAATCCGGTGGAAAGTTTGAGGTATGAGTAAAGCACCCCCTAACCCGTAGAGTGGAAAAAAAGATATTGAAAGGTTAGCTTAAAATGTCAATCGAAGCTCAAAAGTCCCCTTTCGAAGCAAAGCGGAGTCCCGAGCATCGGGAAGGGGATTTAGGGGTAAAAAACAAGTACTAACAATCTGATTTCAATAACTATAGTCCAAAATAGAATACGATGACACTTTACAAATTAAAAATGGCCATCAGAAATGCCCGTAAAAACGGAGTTCTGTCCTTTGCGAAAATATTTGGGTTAAGCCTCTCGTTTGCAGTTATTTTATTTGCTTTGGGCTATGTATTTTATGAAACCAGTTTTGATAAAAGCATTCCCGACTACGACAAAATTTACCGTTGCCTGATGCAGGGCCAGCTTAACGAAGAAATAGCCGATTATGCAGTAACCAGTCCTGCTCAGGCTGCCGCAATTACCAACGATATACCTGAAATTATTGAGGCAACAAGGATTATGTACAGGGGTAACGCAGATTTAAAGATGAATGGTAACCTTATGAACAGCGGGCCACTTTTTTATGCCGATTCCAATTTTTTCTCTTTTTTCAGTGTTCCCATAGAAACCAACATGGAAAATCCTCTCTCCGCTGAAAATTACCTGACTATTGCCAAAAGTTTTGCCGAAAATCAATTTGGCTCAGTTGAAAATGCTTTGGGTAAGACAGTCGATTTAAGAGGAGAAAATTGCATAATTACAGGGGTATTTAACGATTTGCCCGATAATTTTCATCTGCAGATTAAACTAGTTCAATGGGTTCAAAAATCAAAGAGGGTGTCTCAAAAGTCAGAGACACCCTCTTTTTATTCGTACTCCTACCCGAGTAGTTTTTCAAATACTCAATTTTCAGAGCCTTAAAAAAACTTATGAGACAGCCTCTTCACAAAACTACAACACATACTTTAAAACAAACCGGTCAGACATGGATGTTGATGAACTGAATTTTAAAATCAGCAAATCGGTTTACACCCATTCTGATGATAGAATCGATGCAGCAAATGCAAAAACAATTGACGATTTAAAATATACAGATAATTTTTACCTGTTTTATACATGCGAACCCTTAAAAGACATTCATTTCAGCAACCACAAATTCGATCCGGCCATAACATCTAACAAAACATATGTTTATGGTGCTATTATAATGGCAATCCTTGTGCTTTTAATTTCTTCTGTCAACTTTATTAATCTCACTGTGGCCAATATTTCAACCCGCTTGAGAGAAATAGGCATAAGAAAAACCATCGGAGCTTTCAAAAATGATATCATTAAACAGTTTCTGTACGAAACCTCAGTCTTTTTTATAGTATCGTTCATGCTGGCAGTAGTAATTTATCTTGGAATGGAGAAACCGCTTGCTCAACATCTCAATTTTAATATCCAACTCAATAATATCCTGATTTTAAAAATTATAGCCTTTGGTTTTATAGCATTATTAATTTTTAACCTCTCAGCCAA
>CALEUX010000029.1 GCA_937920475.1 uncultured Marinilabiliaceae bacterium | reverse complement strand
ATACAGGTTGCAAGGTGTTGAGTTTAGCCACTCCCAATGGAAAACTAACTCCGGATTTAATAAGAAAACATTTACATGGATTTGGTTTCGAGCATCATGCTCAACCAGGTGTAGTCTCCATCACTCAGAGTACTGAAATGGGTACTGTTTATACTTTGGACGAGCTTAAGGTGCTTTGTGATTTTGTTCATGAACAAGGATTGCTGGTACATATGGATGGCGCACGGATTTCCAATGCAGCTGCGACTTTAAATTGTTCACTGGCCGACACAACCTGCCATGTGGGAGTGGATGTACTCTCGTTTGGCGGAACAAAAAACGGGCTAATGTTTGGCGAAGCTGTTATTTTCTTTAATAGGGCTTTAGCAACTCAAACCCCATATATTCGTAAACAAACCGCACAATTACACTCAAAGATGCGTTTTATTGCGGCTCAGTTTTCTGCTTTTTTGCATGATGAATTGTGGCGAAAACACGCACTTCATGCCAATAAAATGGCCCAAATTTTAGCTGAGGAAGCATCTCGTGTACCAGATGTTACCATTACTCAAAAAGTTGAAGCAAACGGCGTTTTTGCCATTATTCCAAAACAGTGGATAGCCCGCTTGCAGCAAGAGGTTTTCTTTTATATCTGGGATGAATCAAAGTCGGAAGTACGCTGGATGACCTCGTTTGATACCACTATTGAGGATATCAGATTATTTGTAGAACTGCTGCACAAAATATCTAAATAGTAGGGGCTGTTAATTTAATAACTGTTTAAATTTAGTTTTCTCTTTTTATTAAAGACTATTAGAAGTTTAGACTACAGACAGATAGACGTGTCCCGGTTTATTCGGGATTAGACTAAATAGAAAAAAGAGACAAACAAGATTATTAAGTTATTTTGCAGATTTTAAACATTTTACGTTTTATGTCTATTTCCGATGAACCGGAACACGTGTCTTAAATTCTTTTGTCTATTGTCTAAAAATAAATTTAAACAGATTTTTATTCTCACAAAAATAACCATTTGGTTCTTAAGCCATGACAGAAGAAACCAATAACAACCAGTTATCCGAAAAGCGAAAAATATTCCATAGTGTGGTATTTCCGTTGTTTTTGTTGTTTCTGATGTTTTCGGTAAGACTTATAGAATCACTTGAATTGTATAACTTTTACTGGTTGGGGATTAAACCGTTAACGTTACAAGGAATTCCCGGAATTTTAACAATGCCTTTTAAACATGCCGATTGGGGGCACTTTTTCAATAATGCACCATCATTTTTAGTTTTGAGCGTGGCCTTGTTTTATTTCTACCGGCCAATTGGTTATAAAGTATTCTTTACCATATATTTTCTTGCAGGGTTTTGGCTTTGGCTGCTGGCTCGCGATGCATGGCATGTTGGAGCCAGTGGATTAATTTACGGTTTGGCTTCTTTCTTATTTATTAGTGGTATCAATCGCCGACATATACCTTTAATGGCCATTTCAATGTTGGTGGTATTCCTTTATGGCGGTATGGTTTGGGGAATTTTTCCAATGCCACAATTTAAAAACCATTCGTGGGAAGGGCATTACTGGGGTATGCTGGCAGGAATTGTGGCCGCTATCATTTATAAAAATGATGGTCCGCAAAAACCTAAGCATCAATGGGAAGAAACTGAGGATTTAAACGATGAAGAGCCATACTGGCAACAAACATCCGGGGAAAAACCCTAAAAACAACGGTTCATTGAATTAATTTATTTTATATTTTTTTGAACCACATTAAATCTTGCTTGTTTTTAGACTAAATAAAAGATGGCGTGATTCCCCGGCCAAAGTGGTCATGGCTGATTTCTCAAGCTCGGGGACACGCCATTTGTTGTTTCAAAGATGGGAATTTTATTTTATTTATTAGGCACAGTGTTTCACCATTCAAAAATCTTTTGTCATCTTTACAATCGAAAATTAGTCAATGAAGAACCGGGTTGAAATAGGATATCTGACCTTTATTGGGTTATCGCTGACAGTGGTATTAACGGTTTGTAAAGAAAATAAACCGTTTAAAACTGCTTCGTCCATCAACCATACGCTTGTTAAATCTCAGCGTCTGCAAGCGGTTCCTGCATCTTTGGCCGATATTCTAAATAATGGTTTATTGGTTTCGTCAAAAGGCACTTGCTTTTTATTTGCCGATAGCCATTTATTAACCAATTCCTTCCTCATTAACAATGCCGGAGATTTAAACTGGCAATTGGTTAATAACTATTTATCTGGCATTAAATGGAGTCATCCTGTTTTTTCAATTATCACCAAGCCTGGCCAACAACTTATAAGCTACATTTCTGAGTATACCCTTAATTCAAATTTCCATAAGGATGCCCCTTCAAAAGATCTTATAGCCGATTCTAAAACATTGGCCTTACTGTCGTCTTTAAAGCTTACAACAAAATATGAGCGTGATTTTACGAATGTTCAGCGCTGCATTTTTCTAATTACT
Source organism: uncultured Marinilabiliaceae bacterium (assembly GCA_937920475.1). Taxonomy (GTDB): domain Bacteria; phylum Bacteroidota; class Bacteroidia; order Bacteroidales; family Marinilabiliaceae; genus CALEUX01. Next base: position 7,200 of record CALEUX010000029.1, on the reverse strand, counting down.
CCAACAAGGGCAGGCCCCTCACTGATTTAATCTTCAGTTTAATTAAGTTTATTAATTACCATTTATTCATAATGTTATACATCAACTTAACATGTTGTTGTATGATGGTATTTACAAAGTAAAAAAAATATTATGGGAGCCATAGATAGCATTCTTACCAAATTTTTTGGAAATAAATCAACAAGGGATTTAAAAACACTTACGCCTTTTGTGGATAAAATAAAAGCGGTTTACCCTCAAATTAAAGAGCTGAATCACGACGAACTAAGAAAACGATCGGCTGCACTTAAAGCCAGAATTGTTGCTTCAGTTGAGGAGGAGCACAACAGAATTCAATCCCTCAAAGCAAAAATTGAAACGGACAATCCGAGCATTGATGAGCGTGAGAAGATTTATTCGGAAATCGACAAACTTGAAAAAGAAATAACCGAAAAGCTTGAAGTTGCCTTAAATGAAGCGCTGCCCGAAGCATTTTCCATTATTAAAGAAACAGCCCGACGATTGACAGAATCTGAAACCGTTGAGGTTACAGCCAACGATTTCGACCGGGAATTGGCAGCAACTCATGATTTTGTTGAAATTAATGAGAACAAGGCAATTTATAAAAAATCGTGGATGGCCGGTGGTAGCACCATAAAGTGGGAAATGGTTCACTACGATGTTCAGTTAATTGGCGGTGTTGTTCTGCATCAGGGAAAAATTGCTGAAATGGCTACTGGTGAAGGAAAAACATTGGTTGCTACATTGCCTGTATTCCTAAATGCTTTAACCGGAAGAGGTGTTCACGTGGTAACCGTGAACGATTATCTGGCAAAACGTGACTCCGAATGGATGGGCCCTTTGTACATGTTTCATGGTTTAAGTGTTGATTGCATCGATAAACATCAACCCAACTCGGCCGCCCGACGTAAAGCTTATCAGGCCGATATTACTTTTGGTACCAATAACGAATTCGGGTTCGACTATTTGCGCGATAATATGGCTGTTTCGCCCGATGATTTGGTGCAAAGAAGTCATAATTACGCTATTGTTGACGAGGTTGACTCGGTTTTAATTGACGATGCCCGTACTCCTCTGATTATCTCTGGTCCAATACCTAAAGGCGATGACCAGCTATTTCTGGAATTGCGTCCTAAAGTTGAAAAACTTGTTGAAGCTCAGCGGAATCTTGTAAGCCGATATTTGGCCGATGCAAAAGCCAAATTGAAATCGGAAGACCAGAAAGAACATGAAGAAGGATCTTTGCTTTTATTGCGTGCTTTTAAAGGAATGCCCAAAAATAAACCTTTGATAAAATTCCTAAGTGAACAAGGGGTAAAGGCACGCATGCTCAAAACCGAAAATTTCTACATGCAGGAAAACAACAAGAACATGCATGTGGTAACCGACCCGCTCTTTTTCGTGATTGATGAAAAAACCAATTCGGTTGAAATGACCGATAAAGGTATTGACCTCATTACAGATTCATCGGACGACACACAATTTTTTGTACTACCCGATATTGGTACCGAAATTGCCAAACTTGAGAGTTCAGGATTGGGTGAGGATCAAAAGCTGCACAAAAAGGACGAACTTCTGCAAAACTACTCAGTTAAATCGGAACGTGTTCACACCATCAACCAGCTGCTCAAAGCCTACGTCATGTTCGAGAAAGACGTGGAATACGTAGTTATCGACAATAAAGTAAAAATTGTTGATGAGCAAACTGGCCGTATTATGGAAGGGCGACGTTATTCCGATGGATTGCACCAGGCTATTGAAGCCAAAGAAAGAGTAAAAGTTGAGGCCGCCACGCAAACCTATGCAACCATCACCCTTCAGAATTATTTCCGGATGTACAAAAAACTGGCAGGTATGACCGGTACAGCCGAAACTGAAGCAGGCGAACTCTGGGACATTTACAAACTCGATGTGGTGGTTATTCCTACCAATAAGCCTATTGTTAGGAAAGATGAAGACGATAAGGTGTACAAAACCAAACGCGAAAAGTATAATGCTGTAATTGATGAAATTGTGATGTTGGTGGAGAAGGGCCGACCCGTTCTGGTGGGTACAACTTCAGTCGAAGTCTCTGAGTTATTAAGCAGAATGCTTAAGCTCCGTGGTATTAAACACAATGTACTGAACGCCAAACTGCACCAACGCGAAGCCGATATCGTTGCCGATGCCGGTAATAAAGGCGTGGTTACCATTGCCACCAACATGGCCGGTCGTGGTACCGACATTAAACTAACCCCCGAAGTAAGGGCTGCCGGTGGTTTAGCCATTATTGGTACTGAGCGGCACGAATCGCGACGTGTTGACCGCCAGTTGCGTGGTCGTGCAGGGCGTCAGGGCGACCCGGGTTCATCACAATTCTTCGTTTCATTGGAAGACGACCTGATGCGGTTGTTCGGGTCAGACCGTTTGGTTAAATATATGGACCGACTTGGAGTGCCTGATGGTGAAATGATTCAGCACAAGATGATTACCAACTCCATCGAAAGAGCGCAGAAAAAAGTTGAAGAGAACAACTTTGGAATTCGTAAGCGCCTTTTGGAATACGATGATGTAATGAACTCACAGCGTGAAGTAATTTACACCAAGCGTCGCCATGCCCTCTTTGGCGAAAGAATTCAGGTTGATATCTCCAATATGATGTTTGATACAGTTGAATCGATTATTAACGATAATCACCAGGCCGGCGATTATGAGAGTTTTAAAATGGAGATGATTCGCGTTTTCTCAAGTGATGTACCATTTAAGGAAGATGAATTTCTGAAAGGTAAACCCGAGGAGTTGGTAGAAAAAATGTATGAAAAGGTTTGGGGAAGCTACCAGCGTAAAAATGACAACATGGCTCACCAGGCCTATCCGGTTATTAAGGATGTTTACGAGAATAAATCGGCTATTTATGAGAACATAGTGGTTCCGATTTCCGATGGACAGCGTATTTTCCAGATAACCACTAATTTGAGAAAAGCTTACGAAACCAATGGTCGTGAGTTGGCACGCTCTTTTGAAAAGGCTATGATGCTGATAACCATCGACGACGCATGGAAAGAGCATTTGCGCGAACTGGACGACCTGAAACAAGCGGTTCAAAATGCATCGTACGAACAAAAAGACCCTTTATTGATTTATAAATTCGAATCGTTCAATCTGTTTAAAGCCATGATTGACCGAAATAACAGGGGCGTTGTATCATCCTTGGCCAAAGCTCATATTCCCATTAGGGATGCAAGTCAGGTAAGAGAAGCTGAATCGCGTAGGCGAACCGATTTGAGCAACCTGAGAACAACCAAGGATGATCCAATGGCCGGATTAAATCCCAACACCCAGGCGGGCGAACGTCGTCAACCCGTTACACAACCAGTTAGAGTTGAGAAAAAAGTGGGACGAAACGAGCCTTGTCCATGCGGCAGTGGCAAAAAATTTAAACAATGCCATGGCAAAGAAGCATAAATAGTTGATGGTGCAAAGTCAATAGTTCTATAGCTTAAAGAATAAGGTGATTTTAAATATTAAAACCACCTTTTTCTCAATTGACATTGCACTACATTGACTTTTTACTACATTCACCTATGATATTAATGGTAATAAAAAAAGAAGCATATGACACTTTTTAGTTACATCACCTGGACTGCCGACCCTGAGATATTCTCATTGGGTCCATTGTCAGTAAGATATTACGGTTTGTTTTTTGCAATATCCTTTCTATTGGGATATTATATTGTAGAAAAGATGTTCAGGCGCGAAAATGCCCCTGAAAACTGGCTCGACAGTTTGTTTGTTTACGTGGTGGTGGCTACTGTTGTTGGCGCCAGGCTGGGCCATGTATTTTTTTACGGATGGGATTATTACTCGCAAAATCCCGGTGAAATTCTGAAGATTTGGCAGGGTGGCCTGGCCAGTCATGGTGGGGCCTTTGGTATTTTGGCAGCGATCTGGTTGTACTCTAAAAGAGTAACCAAAAAACCAATGCTTTGGACTATGGATAAACTGGTGGTGGCAGTAGCGCTGGCTGCTGTGTTTATTCGTTTGGGTAACCTGATGAATTCTGAAATCGTAGGCCGTGTAACCGATTTGTCATGGGGTTTCAGGTTCTTAAAAGCATCAGGCATTGAAAACCCTGAATTACCGCGCCATCCTACCCAAATTTATGAAGCCTTGAGTTATTTAATAACCTTTTGCATATTGATGTATATGTACTGGCGCACCAACGCCCGCGAAAAGCAGGGACTTATTTTTGGAGTGTTTCTGATTGGTATTTTTGCTACCCGTTTTTTCATTGAATTTGTTAAAGAAAATCAGGAATCATTTGAAGAGGGTATGAGTTTGAATATGGGCCAGATATTAAGTATTCCGTTTGTAATTTTAGGAGGATATTTAATTTACCGGGCATTAACCAGGCCTTTGGTTATAGATAAAAAAGTTGCCGGTAATTATAAAAAGAAATAAAGAACATGAGCGGTTTGTTTTATATAATTGTTTCAATCATTATAATTGAGGCTGTTTGGGAATTTATTTTAGGTGAAATAAATCGAAAAAGCTGGTGTGCCGTTGTTCCAGAACGTTTAAGGGATGTTTATCCGGATGATAAGTTTCAGAAACAGAAACAATACCGCATTGCCAATTATAAATTTGGTTTAATATCCTCCACTTTCTCATTGTTGGTTATTTTAGCAGTTTTATGGTTTCAGGGTTTTGCTTTTTTAGATGAGTACATAGCTGCCTTTCAACCGGGTAAATTTTGGACCCCGCTGCTTTTCTTTGGAATTATTGGTTTAATATCGATGGTGGTTTCTTTGCCATTTACACTGTACGACACATTTGTTATTGAAGAGCGTTTTGGCTTTAATAAAACCACTCCTAAAACATTTATTTTCGACTTAATTAAATCGTTGGTTTTAGGGGCTGTTATTGGCGGTATTCTAATGTTTCTGGTTGTTTGGTTTTATTATTGGGCAGGTACTTTCTTTTGGGTTTATGCCTGGGTAGTAATGGCTTTGTTTATGCTTTTCTTCAGCAAATTTTATACAACCCTTATTTTGCCATTATTCAATAAATTAAAGCCGCTCGAAGAAGGAGAACTTCGGCAGTCCATTGAAGAAATGAGCAAAAAAGCAGGGTTTTCGCTCGATAACGTATTTGTTATGGATGGTTCAAAACGTTCCACCAAAGCCAATGCTTTCTTTAGCGGATTTGGTAAAAACAAACGCATTGTGCTGTATGATACGCTAATAAACGATTTGTCGAAAGACGAAATTGTTGCAGTGCTGGCTCACGAAATAGGGCATTATCGCCTCAAACATGTAATAAGAGGTACTTTTTTGGGGATATTGCAAACCGGAATTACCTTATTTCTTTTGGGATGGTTTGTTAATCATCCTGCAATAGCCCAAGCCTTAGGTGTGTCTGAGCCATCGTTTCATATTGGCTTACTTGGGTTTGGATTGCTCTATGCACCTATCAGTGCTGTGCTCGGATTAGGTTTCACGCTTTTGTCGCGCTACCAAGAGTATCAGGCCGATGCCTTTGCGGCCAAATATTCCGAAGCTTCATCACTGCAATCGGCATTAAAGAAATTATCAGCATCATCGTTAAGCAATCCAACACCACACCCATGGTTTGTGTTTTTTAACTATTCGCATCCGCCATTGCTTAAGCGCCTTGAGGCATTGGACAAGTATTTGACAAATAGAGAATAGTTGAAAGTTGATTGGTTAAATTAAAAATTAATATAATCAGTTGTTGTATTCTTAAATATAACTACTTATAATTTTATTATCCCAGATTTAATAATGCTCAATAAACAAAAATGAATACACAGGTTGAAATTGTAACCATTGGCGATGAACTTCTGATTGGGCAGGTGGTTGATACCAATTCGGCCTGGATGGGCCAACAATTAAACTTAGCCGGATTTACAGTTAACCGCATTACATCGGTTAGTGACAATAAACATGAAATTTTAAGCATTTTAAAAGAAACCACCGAAAGATCAGCTATTGTTTTGGTTACCGGCGGATTAGGCCCAACGCGCGACGATATTACCAAAAAATGCTTATGTGAGTTCTTTAATACCAGGCTCATTTTAAATCAGGATGTTTTAGCCGATATTCAATGCTTTTTAAAAGGCAGAGTAACCCATATTAACCCGTTGAACCACGACCAGGCATTGGTGCCTGAAAAATGTACCATTATACGTAATCCGATAGGCACAGCGCCCATTATGTGGTTTAACTCTAACAGTGGTGTGGTTGTTTCAATGCCTGGTGTACCATCAGAAATGAAAAGGGCTATGGAGATTGAGATAATTCCACGATTAAAAAAGACATTCATTAACCAGGCAATTCTGCATAAAACAATACACATTTTCAATATTCCTGAAGCCGTTTTAGCCGAAAAACTGACTCATTGGGAAGATAATATTCCATCGGATATAAAAGTAGCCTATTTGCCATCGCCGGGTAAAATCAGGTTGCGATTAACCGGCAAAGGAGCAGATTCCGTTTTTTTACAAAACCACATTAATAAAGCCATTAACGATTTGTATCCTATTATTGGAGAAAATATTTATGGTTTTGATAATGAACCGGTAGAGGCATCTATCCTAAAGCTATTGTCGAACCAAAAATCAACCCTTTCATGTGCCGAAAGTTGTTCGGGTGGCTATATGGCGCACCTTTTAACTTCTATTGCAGGTGCTTCGCAAGTATTTAAAGGGAGTGTCGTTGCTTACGCCAACGAAATAAAAACCGGTTTGCTTGGTGTTTCTAACACTGATATTGAAACTTTTGGGGCAGTTAGTTGCCAGGTTGTGGAACAAATGGCCCTTGGCGCATGTAAAACCTTTAATACCGATTATGCCATCGCAACCTCTGGAATTGCTGGGCCATCTGGCGGTACAGAAGAAAAGCCAGTTGGCACAGTATGGATTGCATGGGCCGCGAATGGAAAAGTAATCAGTCAGAAATTTCAGTTTGGAAACAATAGAGAACGAACCATTTTACGAACTGCCGAGACTGGATTAATTCTATTGAAGCAATTTATTGAGAATAATAAAATCTGAGTCAATATTTGTTTTTTAATTTCATATTCTATTATTTAATAATTTATTAATTAGATTATTTAACATTAGTGTCCGATTAAATTTTTTGAATTTACGTGAATGTGTTTGTACATAAGGGAATCAGTAGTTTTTTGTTTACCAGGGGG
>CALEUX010000028.1 GCA_937920475.1 uncultured Marinilabiliaceae bacterium | reverse complement strand
CTTACTTTTTTTTGCTGCAGTGGAGCGAAGCGGATCATGAATGCCTTAAAAAGAAAACACGAATGAATAAAAAAAGTAATCCCGATTCATCGGGAGAGCACTTAAACGAAGAATGTATTTTTTACCGGACAATAGTGATTAAATTTAAACAGTTACTTCGTTGCAAGGAACTTTGAACTAAAAACCTTTCCGATAAATCGGAACTCCGCGTTGCTACGTCTGCCTTCAACCTTATGATCGCTTATTACATTTTCTTGATATAATTGGCCAACCAATCGCCCACTTCTGTGGTTTTGTAGGGTTTGGTTTTATCAATATCCTCGGTTACAACGCCTGCTTCGAGTGAAGCATCAACGGCTTTGCGAATCATGTTGGCTTCATCGGTTAAATTAAAAGCATATTCAAACATGAGCGCTGCCGATAAAACGGTAGCAACCGGATTGGCAATATTTTTCCCGGCAGCTTGCGGGTAGGAGCCATGAATGGGTTCGAACACCGATGTATGAATTCCAACGCTGGCCGATGGCAATAATCCCAGCGAACCGGTAATAACGCTGGCCTCGTCGGTAAGTATGTCGCCAAACATATTTTCGGTTACCATTACATCAAACCGTTTGGGCCACTGAATTATTTGCATGGCGGCATTGTCAACAAACATGTACTCCACTTCAATATCAGGGTAAGCTGGTGCCATTGCCTGAACGGTTTCGCGCCATAGGCGTGATGTGGCTAATACATTTGCTTTATCAACTACGGTTAGTTTTTTTCGGCGTTTTCCAGCAAATTCAAAGGCCAGTTTGCAAATGCGTTCCACTTCAGCCTTGGTATAAACACAAGTGTCATAGGCTGTTTCGCCATTTTCGGAACGTCCCTGCGGACGACCAAAATAAATCCCCCCGGTTAATTCACGAATGGCAACAAAATCAGCACCTTCAACCAAATCGGGGCGAAGCGGCGATTTGTGTATTAGCGACGGGAAAGTACTTACCGGGCGAATATTGGCATACAATCCAAGTTTCTGGCGCATGGCCAGCAACCCTTGTTCGGGGCGTACTTTGGCTTTTGGGTCATTGTCGAAACGTGGGTCGCCAATGGCGCCAAAAAGAACCGCATCCGATTTCATACACAGTTCGTGTGTTTCATCGGGATATGGGTTTCCGGTTTTATCAATGGCAATGGCACCCACTAAAGCCTTTGTATAATTAGCCTGGTGGCCTTTTTTCTCACAAACTGCATCAACCACCTTAATAGCCTGGTCAATAATTTCGGGGCCGATACCATCGCCGGCCAATACTGCAATGTTTAACTTCATTTTTTTATCCTTTAAACTTTACCTCGTTTCCTTCAATAATATTAAGCATTTTAAGCGTTGCTTTAATAGCTGCTTCTGTTTGGTCGGCATCAAGTCCTCGGGTTTTGAACTCCTGTCCTTTAAACTCCCAGGTAATAACTGTTTCAACAAGAGCATCGGTTTTTCCTCCCGGAGGTATACTAACCCAATAGTCGGTAAGAAGCGGATGTTCGCGGCCTAATTTGTCGTAAATTTTCCATAAGGCTTTCATAAACGCATCGTATTGGCCATCTCCAACAGCCGTTTCGGCATAGGTGTTTTTATATATCTGAATGCTGATGGATGCTACGGGTCTTAATCCATGAACCAGGCTTAGATTGTAATTGAGCAGCCTGATGTTTTGGCTGGAAGTACCACCTTTGAGAACATCTGAAATGATATAGGGTAAATCTTCGGTAGAGACATATTCTTTTTTGTCGCCCAGTTCAATAACGCGCTGGGTTACTTTTTTCATATCTTCAGGGTCGAGTACGATGCCAAGTTCTTCCAGATTTTTAAGAATATTGGCTTTGCCAGAGGTTTTGCCCAGTGCATATCGGCGCACTCTGCCAAAACGTTCGGGCATAAGCTGGTTAAAATAAAGATTGTCTTTATTATCGCCATCAGCATGTACGCCACTGCATTGGGTAAATACATATTCGCCTGTGAGTGGCTTGTTGGCGGGGATTCTAATTCCGCTAAACGATTCAACCAATTTGGAAACCTTGGTCAGATTGGATTCAACCAATGAATTCTCCAGTTTTAAATGGTCGTTCATCATTCCAAGAACACTGGCCAGAGGGGCATTACCGGCACGCTCGCCCAATCCGTTGATGGTGGTATGCACGCCTTTAACCCCGGCTTTTAGAGCCATATAAACATTGGCCACCGAAAAGTCGTAATCGTTATGGGCATGAAAATCGAAATGAACGTCGGGATAACGGTCGGTCATCATTTTACAAAACTCGTAGGCCTGATTGGGATTTAAAATACCAAGCGTATCGGGCAGCATAATTCGTTTTATGTTGGCTTTACTGTAATAGTCAATCATGTAAAACACATAATCGCGCGAGTGAATCATACCATTCGACCAGTCTTCAAGGTAGATATTAACCGAGATACCTCTTTTTTCGGCTTCATCCAGAACAAACTGAATGTCGGCTAAATGTTCATCTGGCGTTTTTCGCAGTTGTCCTTCCAAATGGCGTAAAGAACCTTTGGTAAGCAGATTAACCACTTGACCTCCGGCATCGGCAATCCAGTCGAGCGAAACTGTTTTATCTACAAAGCCAAGGATTTCTACCTTGCCAATGCAATCATGCTTTTTGGCCCATTCGGTAATGCGTTTAACCGACCGGAATTCCCCTTCGGAGACTCGCGCCGATGCAATTTCGATACGGTCCACCTTGAGTTCTTCCAGCAGCATGCGTGCAACTGTAAGCTTTTCAACCTCGCTGAACGACACGCCAGTGGTTTGCTCGCCATCCCGAAGAGTGGTGTCCATTACTTCTATGGTGGTCATTTTAAATAGATTTGAAGATTAGAGAAGTGGCCCGAAGCATTATTGAAAACTCAGAGACGCATGCTATTTAAAGCATTATTGGCGTCTCATTGTTTTGCAATAATTATTGAATCTTCATCAGTGGCCATTTCAGAAAAAAATCAAAAGCAGATTGCTTCTGAACTCTGCTTTTTTAACAAATAACCTAAATGGCTTACTTTTCTGCTTTAGCCTCCCAGGCTTTTATGTTCTCCGAAATACTAATCAGATAATCAATATCGTCATACCCATTTATCAGGCATTTCTTTTTGTATGGGTTGATATCGAATTTTTCTGAAATGCCTTTGGCAGGTACAGAAATAGTTTGATTTTCAAGGTCAACTTTTACCAAAACTTTTGGGTTTTCGTTGATGGCATCGAATACTTGAGCCAGAAAACCATCGGTTACCTGTACCGGCAAAATTCCGTTGTTAAGAGAATTGTTTTTAAAAATATCGGCAAAAAAGCTTGACACAACTGCTTTAAATCCATATCCATGGATGGCCCAGGCGGCATGTTCGCGGCTTGAGCCACTTCCGAAGTTTTTACCGGCAACCAATATCTGCCCCGAATAAACCGGGTTATTTAAAACAAAATCGGGTTTAGGGTTTCCGTTTTTATCATAGCGCCAGTCGCAAAACAGGTTATCACCAAAACCTTCGCGCGTGGTTGCTTTAAGGAAACGTGCAGGAATAATCTGGTCGGTATCCACATTCTCTATCGGCAGTGGAACACAACTCGATTCCAGGGTAACAAATTTATCTATTGACATTTCTTTGTGGTTTAATTAAAATTTAACACCCTTTCTGATTTTGCTAACTCAGAAATGTTCGTGGGTCGCTGATAACTCCCGTAATGGCTGCGGCTGCAGCTGTTAACGGACTGGCCAGCATGGTGCGGGCTCCAGGCCCCTGACGCCCTTCAAAGTTGCGGTTTGATGTAGCAACAGCATACTTGCCTTCGGGAATTTTATCGTCGTTCATGGCCAAACAAGCCGAACAACCGGGCTGACGCAGTTCAAAGCCTGCCGCCTCTAAAATTTCTTTTATCCCTTCGGCCAAGGCCTGCCTTTCAACCTGCTTACTTCCGGGTACTATCCAGGCGGTAACGTTATCGGCTTTCTTTTTACCTTTTATAAAGGCGGCAAAGGCTCTTAAGTCTTCAATACGGCCATTGGTGCAACTGCCAACAAATACATAATCAACCGGTTTGCCAACCATGGCATCGCCGGGCTGATAACCCATATAATCCAGCGACTTTTTAAAAGTATTTACTGAAGCCGCTTCTACTTCATTCAACGAAGGAATTTTACCCGAGATGCCAATTCCCATACCGGGGTTGGTGCCATAGGTTATCATGGGTTCAATATCTTCGGCTTTAAAATGAAGTTCCTTGTCAAATTTGGCATCGGCATCGGATGGTAATTTACGCCATTCGGCCACGGCCTTTTCCCACGCTTCACCTTTGGGAGCAAATTCGCGCCCTTTTACATATTCGAATGTTATTTCGTCAGGTGCAATCATGCCGCCGCGTGCGCCCATTTCAATGCTCATATTACAAATGGTCATACGGGCTTCCATGGATAATGAGCGTATGGCCGAACCGGCAAACTCTACAAAATAACCGGTTCCTCCACCAGTTGATATCTGTGAAATAATATAAAGCACAATATCTTTGGATGTTACACCTTTCTGTAAAGCTCCCTCAACGTTAATGCGCATGGTTTTAGGGCGCGACTGCATCAGACATTGTGTTGCCAGCACCATTTCAACTTCGCTGGTACCAATACCAAAAGCAATGCTGCCAAAGGCACCATGTGTTGAGGTATGGCTATCGCCACAAACAATGGTCATGCCAGGTTGTGTAATTCCCAATTCGGGGCCAATAACGTGTACAATACCATTGTAAGGATGGTTCAGACCGTACATTAGCACACCATTCTCTTCACAATTCTCTTTGAGTTTATTTACCTGAAAACGGCTCAACTCATCGTGAATCGGCAAATGCTGATCCATGGTTGGAATATTATGGTCGGGTGTAGCAATGGTTTTGTCGGGACGACGAACCTTTATCCCTCTTGCCTTTAATCCGCCAAACGCTTGCGGGCTGGTTACCTCATGAATTAAATGACGGTCGATGTACAACACACTGGGACCTCCTTCCACATTGGCTACAACGTGTTTTTCCCAGATTTTGTCGAATAATGTTTTTCCTGCCAAGGCTTTATAATTTTAATGGTTACTTATGTGTGTTATTTAAAATGAAGTTCAACAGGTTTAAAGCTGCTGAACTCCTTATTAATATTGTAATTCTATTCAATTTTTCCCAAAGCATCCAGGAAAGCTTCCACCGATGCTGTTACAATATCTGTGTTTGCTGAAAATCCGTAGTAGGTGTGTCCCTGGTGTTCAACCTGAACATGAACTTTTCCAAGGTCGTCGCTGCCGCGGGTAATGGCCTGAATAAGAAACTCTTCAAGTCTCACCCTACGTTTAACCAGCGCTTTTACTGCGGTAAAGGCAGCATCAATAGGGCCATTGCCCGAGGCTGTTTCGGTGAATACATCACCACTGAAACTTACCTGAACGGTGGCTGTAGGAATAATTGATTTTCCGCACATAACCTGCAACGAAACCAGTTTCAGCGGGCATTTATCCTCATTTCGCTCACGTCCGGCTAAAATTTCAAGGTCTTCATCTGAAATATCCTTTTTCTTATCGGCCAAATCCAAAAAGCGCTGGTAGATGTGGTCGAGTTCTTCGGGTTCAAACTCATAACCCAGCACGTTCAGTCTGTGTTTCAGGGCAGCTCGGCCGCTTCGGGCAGTTAAAACAATGGACGATTCTTTAACGCCAACTTCTACAGGATCGATAATTTCGTAGTTTTCGCGGTTTTTTAACACACCATCCTGATGAATGCCTGATGAGTGGGCGAAAGCGTTTCTTCCAACAATAGCTTTGTTTGGCTGAACCGGCATGCGCATTAAAGTAGAAACAAGTTTGCTGGTTTTCATAATTTGGCGGGTGTCAATGCCGGTTTCAAAAGCAAGGTCGTGATGACATTTTAAGGTCATTACCACTTCTTCCAAAGATGTATTCCCAGCTCTTTCGCCAATTCCGTTAATGGTAACTTCTACCTGGCGTGCGCCATTTAAAATGCCATTGATGGTGTTGGCAGTTGCCATTCCTAAGTCGTTGTGGCAGTGTGTTGAAATGATGGCTTTATCAATGTTGGGAACATTGTTAATCAGGTAGGCAATTTTTTCGCCGTAATCAGATGGTAAGCAATAGCCGGTTGTATCGGGGATGTTTACAACCGTTGCGCCGACTTTAATTACAGCTTCAATAACGCGTGCCAGGTACTCATTGTCGGAGCGGCCGGCATCTTCGGCATAAAATTCCACATCTTCCACAAATTTTTTGGCATATTTCACGGCTTCAATGGCGCGTTCAATAATGGCTTCGGGGTTTGAATTCAGCTTATGGAAAATATGGTAGGGCGATGTTCCAATACCTGTGTGGATCCGTCCTCTTTTTGCAAACTGAAGGGCATCGGCTGCCACTTCAATATCTTTTTTTACGGCCCGGGTAAGGGCGCAAATGGTTGGGGTGGTTACAGCTTTCGAGATTTCGACCACCGAGTTGAAGTCTCCCGGACTGGAGACCGGAAACCCGGCTTCTATAATGTCCACACCAAGTTTCTCAAGCTGACGGGCTACTTCGATTTTCTCGATAGTATTTAACTGGCAGCCGGGGACTTGTTCGCCATCCCTCAGGGTGGTATCAAAAATATAGACTCTGTTGCTCATGTTTCTCTTTTTTTCAGCCCGGGTTTAACTCCGGATTAAGGTAAAAATAATTTAAGCATATCCCTGTTGAAAAACAAGGTTTAAATAGCATCTCGAAATAAAGATTTCAGTTACAGACCGGCTTTAAATACCGGCCTGTAATAAGATTGTCTTTTACTTCTGGTTTTCGGGACGCAGTTTGCGTACGGCAGCTCCTGCTCTCCACATTTCAGATTCGCGAAGCTCTTTAAGTTCTTCTTCCAGTTTCACCCTGTAATCGGCTTTGCTGTTTGAATCAATGGAGCGCTGAGCTTCATTTCCTTTGGCAACTTCGCTGTAAAGGTCGCTGAATACCGGCATGGTGGCATCTCTGAATTTCTTCCACCAGTCGAGAGCGCCACGTTGGGCAGTGGTTGAACAGTTGGCATACATCCAGTCCATACCATTTTCGGCAACTAAAGGCATTAAACTTTGAGTCAGCTCTTCAACAGTTTCGTTAAAAGCTTCAGATGGCGTGTGGCCGTTCTTCCTTAATACTTCATACTGGGCGGCAAAAATTCCCTGGATGGCGCCCATCAGCGTGCCACGCTCGCCTGTTAAATCGCTGTAAACCTCTCTCTGGAAGGTTGTTTCAAACAGGTATCCGCTACCTACTCCAATTCCAAGCGCTACAACGCGGTCTTTAGCTTTACCGGTAGCATCCTGAAAGATGGCGTAGCTGGAATTTAAGCCACGTCCTTCAAGGAACATACGACGAAGGCTGGTACCCGAACCTTTTGGGGCCACCAGAATAACATCTACATCGGCAGGTGGAATAATTCCGGTACGTTCTTTATAGGTAACGCCAAAACCATGAGAAAAATAAAGAGCTTTTCCTGGGGTCAGATATTTCTTAACAGTTGGCCAAACCGAAATCTGGCCTGCATCTGACAGAAGGTATTGAATAATGGTTCCTTTTTCCAAAGCTTCTTCAATGGGGAAAAGCGTTTTTCCGGGCACCCAGCCATCAGCAACCGCTTTATCCCAGGTTTTGGAGTCTTTACGCTGACCAATGATTACATTGAATCCATTATCCTTAAGGTTAAGCGCCTGGCCTGGGCCTTGAACGCCGTATCCAATAACAGCAATTACTTCGTTCTTCAGCACTTCGCGTGCTTTTTCCAATGGAAATTCTTCTCTTGTTACTACATTTTCTTCGGTTCCTCCGAAATTAATCTTAGCCATAATTGTTTTTGTTAATGTATAATGTTCAAAATGTGTTTCTTGGTTTTTGCAATAGCAATATTCAATAATTAAAGGGTCCCTTGTCAAGTAAAAAATGCAAAATCAGGTTCAAAATCAGTAATCTTTTTTGCCTGTTTTTACCTTTAGAGTGTTGCCTTTAATTCAGTTTACTATTGTCGGCCTCCAGTTTTTTCAAATACTTGTCGAGCATCTCAGTTTTGTGCTTGGTTATTGCAATTCTGCCCGAACGGGTAAATTGCGATACGCCGTATTTGTCGAGTTTCTCGAAAAGCTCCTGTGTTTCGTGTTTATGACCGGTTTTCTCAATTACTGTATATTCGGGGGTTACTTCCAGAATGCGTGCGCCATACTGGCGAACCAATGTTTCAATTTGGTTGCCGTTGAGCAATGCCTCGGTATGCACCTTGTAAAGAGCAATTTCCTGATGTATAATTTCATCGGCCGTGTAAACAAATACCTTTATTACATCAATTTTCTTTTCGATTTGGCCAGCCACTTTTTCTATTTCCTCGCGGGTAGAAAATACCACAATGGTAAATTTGTGAATGCCCTGAATGGCCGATTCTGATGTGGTAAGGCTTTCTATATTGAGATGACGCCGGGTAAACACGTTGGTAATCTGGTTGAGAAGGCCAACATGGTTCTCCGAAAATACCGACAGAGTGAATTCTTCTTTCATTCGCATGGTCTTAGTTTATTTAAAATCACCAAATTAAATATGATTCCTATTCCAGTCTGATGTCAGATACAGATGCTCCTGCTGGAACCATCGGGAATACATTACCTTCTTTCTCAACAATTACCTCTAACAGGAAAGGACCGTTGTGGGCCACCATTGTTTTAATGGCGTTATCAAGCTCTTCTCTTTTGTCTACCTTTAACGAGTTGACGTGGTATCCTTTGGCAATGGTTTGAAAATCTGGATTTATGAGTTCGGTAGATGCATATCGTTTGTCGAAAAACAATTCCTGCCACTGGCGCACCATTCCAAGGAAATTGTTGTTTAAAAGAACAATTTTAACAGCCGAATCAGTCTGAAATATGGTTCCCAATTCCTGAATAGTCATTTGAAATCCGCCATCGCCCACAAAAAGAACAACCGGGCGTTCGGGGGCTCCCATTTTTGCACCAAGCGCAGCAGGTAAGCCAAATCCCATGGTGCCTAAACCGCCAGAGGTTACAACACTTCGGCTTTGCTTAAATCTGAAATAACGACTGGCCATCATCTGGTGTTGACCTACGTCGGTAACCATAATGGCATCATCATCAAACGCAACTGAAACTTTATCCACTACTTCGCTCATGGTAAGGCCAGGTTTAACCGGACTGAGTTCTTTCTCTATAATTCTTTCAAATTCAATCCTGTAGCAGGCTTTGAACTGTTCCAGCCAACTTTCGTGGCTGTTTGCGCTAACCATTTGGGTTAACAATGGCAATGAGTCTTTAACGCTGCCCAGGATTGGAACGTCGGCGTGTACGTTTTTGTTTATTTCGGCCGGGTCAATTTCCAGGTGTATAACTTTTGCATTTATGGCGTACTTTTTAAGGTCGCCGGTTACCCGGTCGTCGAAGCGCATGCCTATGGCTATTATCAGGTCGGCCTCGTTGGTTTTAAGGTTGGGACCATAGTTCCCATGCATGCCTAACATACCAACATTGAGTGGATGTTCGGATGGCATTGCTGAAAGCCCCAACAACGTCCATGCTGCCGGAATACCGGTTTTTTCAATAAATTCCAGAAGTTCTTTTTCCGCTCTGGCCAAAATAACGCCCTGCCCCACTAATGCCATGGGTTTTTTTGCCAGATTAATTAAACGGGCGGCTTCCTGAACCTGGACCGGGTCAACCTGTGGCACCGGTTTGTAGCTTCTTATATATTTAACAGGTTCGTAAACATAATCGAGGCTGGCAAATTGGGCATCTTTGGTAATATCAATCAATACCGGTCCGGGACGACCACTTCGGGCTATATAAAAGGCGCGTGCAATAGCTTCAGGAATCTCTTCAGCCCTTTTTACCTGATAATTCCACTTGGTAACCGGCTGGGTAATGCCAACCACATCGGTTTCCTGAAAAGCATCGGAGCCTAAAAGCGATGAACCCACCTGACCGCTTATAACTACCAGCGGTGTAGAATCAATCATAGCATCGGCAATACCGGTAACGGCATTGGTAGCTCCCGGGCCTGATGTAACGATACAGACACCCACTTTACCGGTAACTCTGGCAAATCCTTGTGCAGCATGCACTGCACCTTGTTCGTGGCGCACCAATACATGGTGTAGTTCCTTCTGGTAGCTGTAGAGGGCATCGTAAACAGGCATGATGGCCCCTCCCGGATAACCAAAAATTAATTCAGTTCCTTCATTGATAAGAGATTTGACAACTGCTTCAGCACCTGTCATCCTAACTGCTTTCTTGTTTTTCTCTTTCATTGCGGTTTGGGATTGTGTTTCCATTGTTTCATGGTTAAGTGGTTCCTATTTTTCAACATCACACGCTTATTTTTTATATTTCAGGTACTATCCTAATGGCTCCTTTATCGGCCGAAGTAACCATTCCGGCGTAAGCCTTTAATGCATTGGATACAACCCTTTCTCTTTTTACAGATGGTTTAAATGCAGCCTGCCCTTTTTGCTCTTCTGCTTTTCTACGGACTTCCAATTCGTCGGAAGAAAGTTGAACATTGATGCTCCGGTTAGGAATATCAATGGTAATTGTATCGCCATTCCGAACCAGGGCAATTTCGCCTCCGGCGGCTGCTTCGGGCGAAACATGACCTATTGATAAGCCGGAAGTACCCCCGGAAAAACGCCCATCGGTTAACAAGGCGCATTTGGTGCCTAACTGGCGCGATTTCAGGTAAGAAGTTGGATAAAGCATTTCCTGCATGCCGGGACCGCCTTTTGGCCCTTCGTAGCGAATAATAACAACTTCTCCGGCCTTAACTTCTCCTGAAAGGATGCCTTCGCATGAATCGTCCTGCGACTCGTAAACGCGGGCAGTTCCTTCAAACCTGAAAATGGATGGGTCAACACCGGCAGTTTTTACAATACAGCCATTGCGGGCAATATTTCCGTATAACACGGCAAGTCCGCCATCTTTAAAATAGGCATGTTCAATATCTCTGATGCATCCTTTCTTACGGTCGGTATCGGGCTGTGCATACATCACTTTTTGTGAGCCCATTACCAGGTTGCGAAATCCGGCCGGAGCGCTGCCAAAAATATCAAACGCCTTTGAATGGCATGAAGGACTGGTGATATCGAATTGTGCAATGGCATCGGCAAGTGTTGGAAAATCAACCCTGCCTGCAGAGGCATCAATTAAACCACCCCGGTTAAGTTCAGCCAAAATACCTAAAATACCACCGGCACGGTTAACATCTTCGATATGATAATGACTGTTGGGCGCAACTTTGCAAAGTACAGGCGTGTTGCGCGACAGGTAATCGATGTCTTTCATAGTGAAGTCAACACCCGCTTCGTGGGCAATGGCCAAAAGATGTAACACGGTATTAGTTGAGCCGCCCATGGCAATGTCAAGGGTCATGGCATTCATAAACGCTTTCTTAGTAGCGATAGAGCGTGGTAATACCGAGTCGTCGCCATCGCGATAATACCTGTAAGCCAGTTGAACAATTAAATTGGCGGCGTCTTCGAACAGTTTCTTACGATTAATATGAGTGGCAACAATGGTTCCGTTTCCGGGTAGCGCAAGTCCAAGCGCTTCGTTCAAACAGTTCATGGAGTTGGCAGTAAACATGCCAGAGCATGAGCCGCAGGTGGGGCAGGCATTTTTTTCAACGGCCAGTACATCCTCGTCAGAAACCGAATCGTCGGCAGCCATCACCATGGCATCCACCAGGTCGAGCGCCTTATCGCCATGCTTTCCGGCTTCCATGGGGCCTCCCGAAACAAATACAACGGGAATATTAATACGCATGGCTGCCATCAGCATACCGGGTGTTATTTTATCACAGTTGCTGATGCAAATCATGGCATCAGCCCTATGGGCATTAACCATATATTCTACGCTGTCGGCAATTAAATCACGCGAAGGCAGTGAATACAGCATGCCATCGTGGCCCATTGCAATACCATCATCAATGGCTATGGTGTTAAACTCGGCGGCAAAGCAACCTTGATTTTCAACCATTTTTTTAACTTCCTGCCCAATTTGATGAAGATGAACATGCCCAGGAACAAACTGCGTAAATGAATTAACAATTGCTATAAGTGGACGCCCCATTTGCTCGTCCTGCATGCCATTGGCACGCCAAAGACTTCTGGCTCCGGCCATCCGGCGCCCCTGGGTTGTTGTATCGCTTCTTAAAGGTCGTTTCATCCAATATGTATTTTTGTTATTCGAACAAACCGAACCAAACATTCGATTATTTCAATTAAGGTTCTTTTTTAAGCAAAAACCCCTCTCACGATGGAAGTGAGAGGGGTTTTATATATTCCGGCTGACTTATCTATATACCTTTCTCACTTCCCTTTGGCATGACCACGAGAATAATAATAATGCTGAGAAGAAGAGAAAGATAAAGATTCATATTGTCTAAATAATTTTACTTCAAAAATTGCTTTGAATCTTTAATCGCATCAGAATAAATTCTGGTTTGGAAAAAAAACCACTGCAAATGTATGAATTTTGTCATAATCTCAAACAAATTTTAAATAAAAATATGCAGATTTCTTTCATTTTTTATTTTACAGGCAATAAAAACTAATAAAATCAGTCTCTTCAGAGCTTTCAGCTTATAGAAAATTATTGTATTTTTATGCTATTAGTAACAATCAGGTACTTTTTTTGTTTTAAAGATTCTGATTTTGTTCTGTATTATGATGTTCTTGTTTGAACTTTTCCAATAGCGTTTCAATTTTTGCGGCTACCGAAGCTCCATTATCGAATGATGTAATCTTCAGGTAAAGATTACAATAAATAATAAAGTCATTTAATTCGTCGCCTTCCAATCCTGAGAGAATTTCAATAGTTTCGCGGCTGGCATAGGCATCCATTAACGACCATGTTTTCTCCTGATTTTTGGCTTTGGTCAGATTTCTTAAAGATTTCTCGTTTTTACTGAAAAGCGAATAACCAAACGATATAGGGCTCGCCAATGCTGAAAGAGGTGATGGTTTTCCCATTAACAGACGTTCGCCAGGGGGTGTTTTGCTCATTTTGCTGCCTATATACGATGGAAGATTTAACTCAATTGGCGGCGTATCATCCAATAACTTAGGAAAAATTAATGGATCTAATATGCCTTTATAACCTTTAACGGTTACTTCTTTTAATGTATAACTAACCTGATTTATGTTTAAAGTAGCCATACCCGATTCGTTCAAAGGTACTTTACTTACCTGGTAGGTTGCCGATTGAAATCCCAACGCAAGCACTCTCACAGAGTCGGTAGGCAATAACGGAATACTAAAGATGCCCAAATCGTTGGCACTGTATAAGGATATCTGGCTATAAACGGCAATCACAGCATTGGGGACAGGTTCTCCGGTAGCTTCATTCACTACAATTCCTTTCCAGGAGATGGTTTCAGGAATCTGGCCAAAGGCATATGAAAAGCAGAAAATGAAACAAAAAAAACCTGATAATCGGATAGAAGAAGTCATATATAATTTAAATAAATCCTCATTTTGCAAAAATCGGGCCTCAATTCAGGATGTTATGAATTCTTTTTTTGGTTTTTTTAGGAAATGCCACCTTCTGTTTATTCCAAAGAAATGTTTAATTTTACACCATCATTCAAGTCGCAGATAATTCAAACATTCCCCTGCAAAACAAATCTGCGCAATCAGTTTTACATTTGGTTATTAACCATATGTTTTGTTTATTAATTCTCAGGTATATTTTTTTATTTAATTGGTTACGCAAGACTGGCATTTTGTGTAAACATTATACGTGAAGTTATTGTTATAGTCTGATAATAAATAAAATACAACAAATAAGAAATGCATGAAGGAAATTATTGAAAAAACCTGGGACGACAGGTCCCTTTTAAATACCAGCGAAGCACAGGAAGCCATTAGGGAAGTAATTGAATTGCTTGACAAAGGGAAAATCAGAGTTGCTGAACCGGTTAACGACACCTGGATTGTAAATGAATGGATTAAAAAGGCAGTTATACTTTATTTCCCCATGCAGCAAATGGAGACCATTGAAATTGGGCCATTTGAGTTTCATGATAAAATGGCACTTAAACGCAACTACAAAGAATTGGGAGTACGTGTTGTTCCACATGCTGTTGCCCGCTATGGTGCTTTCATTGCCCGCGGGGTGGTTATGATGCCATCTTATCTTAACATTGGAGCTTATGTTGATTCCGGCACCATGGTTGATACCTGGGCTACAGTTGGAAGCTGTGCACAGGTTGGTAAAAATGTTCATTTGAGCGGGGGAGTTGGGCTTGGCGGTGTTTTGGAGCCTGTTCAGGCATCACCGGTAATTGTGGAAGACAATGCTTTTATAGGGTCGCGTTGCATTATTGTTGAAGGCTGTCGCATTGGGAAAGAAGCTGTTTTAGGTGCCAATGTTGTACTTACCGGTTCAACAAAGATTATTGATGTGTCGAAACCTGAACCGGTAGAATATTATGGATATGTTCCACCACGGTCGGTGGTTATTCCGGGCAGTTATACCAAGCAGTTTCCGGCTGGCAGTTACCAGGTGCCCGCAGCTTTAATTATTGGTCAGCGAAAACCATCTACCGATTTGAAAACCTCTTTAAACGATGCGCTTCGCGATTTTGGTGTGGCTGTATAAATATTCATTTTTGAAGAGTTCCCGAAAGTTTGATTACCTTTACTGGCATTCAAACAATCGGGTTATGCTATGGAATCAAAATATGCCCACGATGATCTGAAAAATGCCCTGGAGGTTTTAAAATCGGGGGGAATTATCTTATATCCAACAGATACTGTTTGGGGATTAGGTTGCGATGCTACCAATGCCGATGCAGTAGCCAAAATTTATAAACTTAAAGGGCGACCAACTACTAAACAAATGCTGGTACTAATTGATAGTCCGGCACGTCTCTCGGCTTATTTACGCGAGGTTCCCCCTCTGGCATGGGATTTAACCGATTTAAGCACAAAGCCTCTTACCATCATTTATCCGGGAGCACGCAATATTGCCCAAGCCTTGATTTCGCCCGAAGGGAACATTGGCATTAGAGTTACACAAGAACTTTTCTCACAGGCTCTATGCGCCAGATTGCGAAAACCTGTGGTTTCTACATCGGCCAATTTAAGCAATAAACCAACACCGCGTATTTTTTCTGAAATTGAGAAGGTTATAATCAATGGTGTGGACTATGTTGTGCAATACCGTCAGAACGACGACCAGGTGCACAATCCATCAGGGATTATTCAATTAGGCCTTAGCGGAGAAATTAAAATAATTAGAGAATAAATGGAACATCGTTTATCGGATTTTAACCTTCAGTTGCCCATTCAGGTGCGTTTTAATGATATTGATGGTTTTGGACATATTAACAATGCCGTTTATCAGGAGTATTTCGATTTGGGAAGAGTGCATTATTTCAACCTTGTTCTTGGTGAAAACTGGAGTTCCAAGGATGAGAATCTTGTGGTTGTGTCGAACAAAACCGATTTTGCCAAACCATTATACCTTCGCGATGAATTAACAGTTTATACAAGGGTTTATAAGATTGGGGTTAAAAGTTTGCGGATGATACAATGGCTGGTTAAAAACGGAGAAACCTTTCCACGTGTTGTTTGCGATTCGGTAATGGCCGGGTTTATTCTCTCAAAGGAAAAAGGAATGGTAATCCCTGAGGAGTGGCGTCAACTATTTAACCATTTTGAAAAGGGAAACCTTATTCAAGATACAAATCAATAAGTCCCGGAGGCGTTTTAATTATCAGCTCTTTTGCCTCCTTGTTAAACGAGAGAATAAACTCATCCTGCAGTGGTACAAGAATGCTTTTCCCTTGATGGTCAATCTCAGCCAGAGGGTTTTGCCGGATGTCGTGGATGGCAGTTAAAATGCCAATGGATCCATAGTTTTTATCAATTACATGGGCTCCAACAAGTATATTTGGATTAAATTGGTCGAACTCCTCCTCCTGATTGAGTTCAGATGGGTCTATAAAAACATCGGCTCCCTGAAAACGACGTGCTTTTTCCTCGTTGTTGATATTTTCGAGGCTCAGCAATATGCCATCTTCGCCTTTGTTTCTCACCGACTGAACCTCAAAAGGAACCAGTCCGCCCATTACTTCAACAAATAGCCATGAAGGATCAGGCTCTGTTCCGAATAATTCAGGTATTAACCGAATCAGAACTTCGCCCGAGACGCCATGGGGTTTTAAAAGCACCCCAATTTTCACCAAATCTTCTTTTTTAATCATGCTCAATAAAGATATAAAAAAACCCGGCTATTTGGCCGGGTTTTTAAAAATAATACTTTTTTGCTATTACTATTCAGCCTGGGCTTCTTCGCCTGAGGTTTCTTCAGCAGCTTCCTCGGCTTGTTCAGCCTTAGCCTCAGCGGCAAGTTCTGAATTTTTCTTAGCAATTTGAGCAGCGCGTTCGGCATTAATTTTGCTTTCTTCGCTGATGCGTTGCTTTTTGGCTTCAGTTTTTTCGTTAGCCAATCGGTCTTTTTTGGCTTGGATGGCAGCTTCTTTACCTTCGAGCCATTTTTGGAAACGGCGGTCGGCTTCGGCTTCATCAAAAGCACCTTTTTTTACACCTTCGAGCAAGTGTTTTTTCATTAAAACACCTTTGTAGCTCAAAATTGCACGGGTAGTGTCAGTAGGTTGGGCACCGTTTGAAAGCCAGGTTAAGGCTTTTTCGATGTTAAGGTCGATGGTAGCAGGATTTGTGTTGGGATTATAAGAACCAATCCTTTCAATATACCTGCCATCTCGTGGCGCCCTGCTGTCAGCTACCACAATGTGGTAGTAAGCATACCTTTTGCGTCCGTGTCTTGCTAATCTAATTTTTACGGGCATGTGACTTAAAATTACAATTAATACAACCTACATTTTTTGCGTGTGCAAAGATAGAACCTTTTTATTTGAGTACGAAAGGTTTTTTGAAAAAAGATAGTTCAGCAGATCGTTATATTATTAGAATCTGTTTAAAATTATTTTTAGACAATAGACTTTTAGACACGTGTTCCGGTTCATCAGAAATAGAAATAAAACGTAAAATATTTAAAATAAGCGAAATAACACAACAGTCTTGTTTGTCTCTTTTTTCTATTTAGTCTAATCCCGATAAACCGGGACACGTCTATCTGTCTGGAGTCTGCCCACCGATAGGCTGGTCTAAACTTCTAATAGTCTTTAATAAAATAGCAAACTAATTTTAAACAGTTACTTAGATTGTTAGATGAAATACGCTTATAATGATTTGATTAATAGAATATTATTGTTTAGTTCTTTGAAATATTAATTGCCAGTTAATTAGAAACAAATATTGGATACGCAAAACATTTTATAAAAAGGGTGATTCAGCTGGTTTTTTTTCAGGAGTTTTTTTTAATAGCATTAAACCAATAGTCCCGTTTAATAAAATCAGATTTTTAATACATCATGCTTTTACGGTTTTTATAAGCCTAAATTCTTCACCTTTCCCTTATGAAGATATGCATACAGACTAAATATCTGGTTTAGCAATCGTTCAGTAAGAGTAATGTGTACACTTATTTAAATATAAATAAAACAGACATATAAACGTTATTTTCTGTTCTGGTTAGTAGTTGAAAAAAGTCAAAATAATATCGTAATTTGCAAAAAAAATATTGGACAATTAAATTGAATTTCCTCTACTTTGTTAAATTCAGTTTTTAACCACTAAAATCAATTAATTATGAAAAAACTCTACTTCTTATTTATTCTTTTATTGGGTTCTGTAGCAGTTTCGGCTCAGTCATCCATTGTAATAAACTTTGAAAACAAAAGCATTGACGATCCTATTACTTGGACGGGTTGGGTCGTTCCTGCCGATGCGTCCTCTACTGTTGCCGCAGATCCCCTAGATGCATCAAATAAAGTTTTAAGATTTGCACCTAACAATTACAATGCCCTACCTTATTTAGAGTTTACACTTGCTGCTGGAAAAACATTAGCAGATTATCAGAAATTTACTTTCAAAGGCTATTTTGCACAAGGCGATGTTGGTTGGAAAGATATTTTGGTTGCTGCTTTTTCAGCTCCTCCAACCTCTGGTTTTCAGGATAGTAATCCAAATTTAATCGGGAAATGGGCTCGCTCAGCAGGAGGTTCTACTGCCTGGGAAGATATAACTGTTGAATTTACGCAGAATCTATCCATATTATCGCAACGCTCAGGTACCATATATATTCTTTTTGGTATGAGTACAGCTGGAACCGGAGATATTGGAGGTTCAGGCTTACCAACCGTTTGGTATGCTGATAATGTTACATTAGTTGGTCCTGGTGGTACCACTTCTTTACCTTCAAATCGTATTAGTAGTGATATTTATGTAACTAATAGTTACATAGTTATTAATAATGCTGAAGGTAAAAAATTAGAAGTTTATTCTATGACCGGGGCCAAAATGTTTGAAAAAGCATCTGCTGGTTCTAAAGTTGATGTAAATGTTCCGAAAGGTATTTACATTGTTGTTGTTGATGGTGTTTCAACCAAAGTTGCAGTTAAGTAACCCTAATCCATTCTTTTTATACGCTTACCGGAAAGAGGGTGTCTCAAAAGTCAGAGACACCCTCTTTTTATTCGTACTCCTACCCGAGTAGTTTT
Organism: uncultured Marinilabiliaceae bacterium; assembly: GCA_937920475.1. Taxonomy (GTDB): domain Bacteria; phylum Bacteroidota; class Bacteroidia; order Bacteroidales; family Marinilabiliaceae; genus CALEUX01. Next base: position 59 of record CALEUX010000028.1, on the reverse strand, counting down.
TCAAATACTCAATTTTCAGAGCCTTAAAAAAACTTATGAGACAGCCTCTTTATTTGACT
>CALEUX010000027.1 GCA_937920475.1 uncultured Marinilabiliaceae bacterium | reverse complement strand
AAACAGGGCCTGAAAAAACAAATTATTGGGTTATTCGGGGTTTATTACAGAAATTATATAGCTGTATTGGTACGATTTATCGAGCAACAGGTATGGCCTGTGTGGCATGGCACCCCAACTGTTATCGCCTCCCAATCCCCGCTGTTTTAAATCAACATTTAAGTAAACTTGTTTGCGCGGTGTTACATCGCTCGGATGTTGCTGTTTTTTGGTGAAGCCCGGGTCAAGGTCTTCGGCCGGGTTATGCGCCACTTTTACACTTAAGGGCTGTAAACCTTCAATCTTGATGCCTATTTCTTTTGAATTGGTAAGCGTTAACCATCTTACATCTGTTTTATTACCATTTTCCTGAGGGCGAATGTAGTCAAATGCCTGTTCGGCAACCGAGCTTTCGTAAACACCAATAAAACTGGATGTATTGCGGTCGGAATAGTTTTCCCATGGCCCACGGCCGTAGTATCTGAAATTATCAAATTCCTGCCCCACTTGCATCTGCATGCCAAAGCGCGGCATTTCGGGCAACTCCTGCGAACCGGCATTCCATGAAGCATCAACTTGAATTTTGCCGTCGGAGGTAATGGTGTAAACCAGTTTATAAGGCGACGACACATCGTTTAGCCAACAATCTACAGTAATAACCGCAGCGTTGGCTTGTTCATCCACATTAATAGCCTTGACTGTTTTGTTTTTCCCGGCAGCCCGCCATACATTTAATCGCCAGGGCATGTTGTTACCAAAATCGTTGTCGATAGGGGCTCTCCAAAAATCAGGCTCCGGGCCGCTGCTCAAAATATTCTTATCTTTCAAGGCAAGACGTGTAATTTGTCCGTTCCATTTGCCAATAATAACCCTTACATCACCGGCAACAACCTCAATTTGATTGTCTTTATTACTCACTTCAACTTTACCGGATTTTTGATTTGGCTGAGTAAAATAGTTGTTCCCGGCAAAGGCAAACTGTTCCCGCGCAATTTCATGACCTGCAGGAATCATTTGGGTAGCTGCTTTAGTAAAAGCATACAATTCAAGAAAATATTCCGAACCGGGTTCAAATGTCATTTTTGGGAGTGTAATTTTTACATCTTTGGATGTTCCGGCAGGCTGAGTTATTGCCAGATTACCCTCTGCCACCCTTGAACCGTTCTTTGTTAATACCCATTTAAACGAATAATCTTTTAAATCGTTGTACATAAACCGGTTCTTAACAGTAACAACCCCATTGTTAATATCTTTGGCAAAAAACAGAATATCCTGATACACTTTTTTCACTTCCATTAAGCCAGGGTGAGGTCTTCGATCGGGAGTTACCAGACCATTGGCGCAAAAATTCTCATCGTGTGTGTATTTATACCCGCCAATATCGCCACCATAAGCCCAGTATTCACGTCCCGAATCATCAGTGGCATGTAATCCCTGGTCAACCCAATCCCATATAAAACCGCCCTGCATGTGCCTGCTGGTCGAAATTATATCAAAATATTCCTGAAAATTACCTGAACTGTTTCCCATAGCATGTGAGTATTCGCACATGATAAACGGGCGGGTAACATCAGTTCGTGCAGCGTATCGTTTCATGTGTTCCATGCCCGGATACATAGGGCAAACAATATCGGTATTTTCATTTTCAGCAGCCTGCTCAAATTGCACAGGCCTTGTAATGTCGCGTTCTTTAATCCATTTGTACATGTCATAAAAAACTGGTCCGTTGCCGCACTCATTTCCCATACTCCATATTATAACCGATGGGTGGTTTTTATCGCGCTCAACCATCCTGACAATACGGTCTTTGTGAGCCTCGGCCCATTCGGGCAGATAGGCAACATGCCTGCTTCGGTCGAACCATCCCTGGTTTTCAGCTCCCAATCCGTGACTTTCTATATTGGCCTCATCAACCAGAAACAACCCATATTCGTCGCATAATTGGTACCAAAGGGGACTTTGCGGGTAATGGCTTAAACGAACCGCATTGATATTATGCTGTTTCATAACCTGAATATCCTTTAACATGGTTTCACGTTCAACCACGTGCCCGTTATATGGGTGATGCTCGTGCAGATTAACGCCGCGCACCATAATGGGTTTTCCATTAACCAGCAATTGGGCATTTTTAATTTCAACGGTGCGGAAACCAACTTTACAGGAAGTCACTTCAATCAGGTTTCCTTTTTCATCTTTTAAAGACAAAACCAAAGTATACAAAACAGGCGTTTCGTTGCTCCATGGCCTAACGCCAGATACACGCTGCGAGAAAAGCGTTTTTGTTTGATGATTATTGGAGAAGTTTATTGGCTTTGAATTTTTAACAATTTGCTTTCCGGAGGAATCTAAAAGTTTTAATTCCAAATTAACCTTCTGGTTTTCATTATTAAAACGTGCTAAATCAACATCAACGTCCAGAATTCCGTTTTTATAGGCTTTATCCAAGCCAGCCCTTGCAAAGAAATCCTGAATGCGTACCTGGTTAGTACTGTACAAATAAATACCCCGATCGAAACCCGATAAACGCCAGAAGTCCTGGTCTTCGAGGTAAGAACCATCACTCCAGCGGTAAGCCTCAATGGCAATTGTGTTTTTGCCTTTTTTCACGTAGGGAGTAATGTCGAATTCGGCCGCACTTTTAGTATCCTGACTATAGCCCACTTTTTGGCCGTTAACCCATATGTACATAGCGGCAGTGCCACTTTCAAAATGAAGATACACACGGCGACCATTCCACGATACAGGCAACTCAAAGGTGCGCTTATAACTGCCTACCGGATTGTCGCTATGGTCGATAAACGGTGGATTTTTAGGAAAGGGATATGTGATATTTGAATAAATAGGTGTTCCAAAACCCTGTAATTCCCAGTTTCCGGGAACCTGAATATCGTTCCATTGGCTCACATCATAACTATCGGCATAAAATCCCAGAGGTTTATCGGCAGGTTTTTGCACCCAGTTAAACTTCCATGTACCGTTAAGTGATAAAAAATATTGTGAACTGCTGTAATTATCTGCAACAGCTAATTGTTCACTCTCGTAGGGGAGAAATGTTGCTCTTGGCGCATCTTTGTTAATGCCAAAGATGCCTGGATTTTCCCATTCGGGAACCTGCCCGGACATAAAAGAGATGCCCGCTAAAAAGAGAAATAAACTTAAGATCATTCTCATGAGATTTGGAATTTATGGTTATTATTATGATAATGACATAGTTATTAAGTAACTGTTTAAATTTTATATTGAAATTTTTATTAAGATGATTAGATTTAAGATTATTAGACGGATAGACAAGTCTGGAAAGATGCCAAGACATCTATAAAAACTTATAAATCTTCTCTATCAATCTTATCCCGATTCTCGGGACTACGCGATGCTTCGCTTCTAAAAATCTTATAT
>CALEUX010000026.1 GCA_937920475.1 uncultured Marinilabiliaceae bacterium | reverse complement strand
ATCTAAAAACCAATGTTCTTTGATATGACAAAAATAAATAATTCAAGCCCTACTTCCAAAAGAGGTGGAGTATTAAATGAATATATGCGTAAATACCTATATAGGTGGCGGTTACATCTTTTAGCCTGACGGCTATGGGGCGTTGCCCTATGCGGTTGATGTCGCCCCGTTGGGGCTGGCTATTTATAATTCACTTTTAAGCATGATTGTTTTCCAAAGAAACCTTAAAAATAACGTCATCTGTCAAAGTAGAAATAGATAGTACTTTTATTCCGGGATTTTTTTAATTTACTTAATTTTTTATGCTTTAAGGTAATCGAAGAATAGGTAGCTCAGGATCCCTCAAACTGTTTTCCTCTGTTAATACTTCCTCCCCACACTCTTTGCATCCATCTACCATTACCCTGTAAGAAACATCACCTTCTCCTTTGGTGGCGGCGCGGGCAACCCAGGTATCAGCACTTACTTTGCGGGGCATTTCGGCCAGCATAAACAGGTCGCCACCAACATTTACATTGGTAATTTCTTTTATGCCCGACTTCGGATCTAATTTCCACACTATATGAACACCATAGCCTGCACGGGTTACAATGCTCTTCCCCTGCTGATTGTACGAATCGCGATAAACAATCATTCCATTTTCGACCAATACCGTGATGGTGACCGATTTTTGGGCAGTTACATCATCCTGTAAACCCGCATCTGCGGTTAAAACATCATTTACTGCAATGGGGGGGGGTAATCATTTCATTTTCAGACGTTTTTGAACATCCAAAAAACAAAACCAACAGGGCTGCGCCCACTAAAAATTTAAATTGTAACATAATAAATATAGTTAAGGATTAGTAATAGTTGAAAAATTAAGGCATTCTGAGATAAGGAGTTGAAGGATCTCTCAAACTGTTTTCCTCTGTTAATACCTCTTCCCCACACTCTTTGCATTGGTCCACCTGCACAGTGTAGGCCAATTTTCCTTCACCTTTATCGGCACCAACGGCTTCCCAATGGTCGAAGTCGATTTTTTTTGGTTTTTCTTTAAGTATGGCATCATCGCCACTTACGGTAATACTGTTAATTTCGGAAATGCGGGAGTGCCGGTCGAGTTTCCAGATTATTTTGCCTCCGTATTTCACATGCGAGGTAATGCTTTTGCCGTGGTGGCCTTCGTTGTCGCGATACTCTAATGTACCATTTACCAATTTAAGGTAGATAACTGTTTTGCTCATAGAAGAGAGGTTAAGAGTTTGTGCTATTATTTAGTATTTTAGCTGTCTAAATTAATAAAAAAATCTTTAGACGTAAGACAAAATACTTAAAGACTGTTTAAATTTATTTTTTAGACAAAAGAAAAAAGAATTTAAGACAATAGACATAAAACGTAAAATATTTAATATAAGCAAAATAACTCAACAATCTTGTTTGTCTCTTTTTTCTATTGAGTCAAATCTATCTGTCTGTAGTCTAAACTTCTAATTGTCTTTACTAAAAAGAGAAAACTAAATTTAAACAGTTACTTAAGAAATTAACTTTATCTTATTGAGTTAAGCCTAACAAAATATAGGTAAAAAGGTTATGGTGCCGTTAGGTACCAAAGCCCGGTAGTAAATAGCATCCAATAATTTTTTTCGCCCCGGTAGGTGCGAAAGATTTATCATAACCAATAATGCTACCGGTATTAGGCCCCTAATGGGGCCATAGTCAAAACAATATCAAACAAATACATCAAACGTGTGTTTCACGCAAATTATGCAGATGATTTACACAGACGCCAGAGATTTTTCAGTGGGAATCAGCGAGAAAATCCAACGTAACCTAACCTTTTATGCCTTATAACAAACTTAAATGCCTTATATGGTAAAAATACGTTAGCGAGATTATGCTTCAAGCGGAAACCGCAGAATAATCAGCGGGAATCAGCGATTTAATCAGTGCATATCAGCGAGAAATTAACGTAATACAGATATTTCTGTTTCTCGCAGATTTTCGCAGAAAGTTTACGCAGACGCCGCCGATTGATCAGCGAAGGGGTACTTTAATCTGTTAAAGTAGAACTAAAAAAGTTGTAAGATGTTAGGCGTTAGCAGCTAAGAACTAAGAACTAACAACCAGCAGCTAACATCTTCTCCGGTTTCCGTTCTCCAGTCTTCTGCCTTCAGCTTTCCCTCAATTCGACGATCCAAACCCAAAGTAGTAAGTAATGGTACCCTTTTGTTCGTGCGCCGCATTGGCATCGCTGTTAAAACGGGCACGCATGGCGGCTTCTTCGGCCGCTTTACGCAAACAAGGTGTAAGGTTTCGGCTGCCACGTAAAATCGAAGTTGCAGCAGTAACTTTGCCTGCTTTATCCACCACAATTTCTACAACCACTACGCCTTCTTCGTTACAATTTTCAACCGGTTTTGGTAAACTTCCAACCAAACTTCGGCCCCCCAGACTAAAGGAGTTACCCGATGAACCCAGTCCTGTGCCGGTGCGGCTGGTGGCATTGGGGTCGCCTGTGAGGGCGCCCTGGTTACCGGTGCCCGTGGTTTCGCCTTCGGAAGAACCCGACCCGGCAGTACGGCTAAAAGCGCCCCGCACATTGGTACGGGCAGCCTGTGCCTGGCGTTCCATCTCTTCCTGCTTGCGCTTTTCTTCGGCAAGTATTCTTTGGCGTTCGGCTTCAGCGGCTTTACGTTGCTCCTCTTCGATACGCTTTTGGCGGTCGATTTCGGTTTGCCGCTTGCGCTCTTCTTCAATGCGCTTTTTTTCGGCTTCCTGTTTGGCCTTTTCGGCGGCTTTTACCGCTGCCGACTGCTCATAATTTTGCGTCACCAACTGTTCCCTCGAAGGGGTGGGATTGGAAGGTGGTGGCGGTGTAGACGGGGTTGGTGTGGAAGTGGCAGGCGGTGTGGTGCGCTCGCTTACAGGCTCGTTGCGAAGCGGTTCGGTTGCACCAAACCCTGTTGGCGAATCGCCAAAGTTAACCAGGATGCCTTCTTCTTCCTGCGGAATGCTGCTTAATCCCAGAATTAAAAGCAACAGTAACAACACGCCGTGAAAAACAGCGGTGCCAATTACACCAATGGCCCTTTCTTTCTTTTCCTTCTCTCTGCCTTGCATCATTATCTTGCTCTGGTAGCCAGTATCATTTTATATTCATTGCGCTTGGCAATGTTCATCACTTTAACCACTTCGCGCATGGGCACATTTTCATCCACGTGCAACGAAATGTAAATATCAGATTCTTTCCCCAGTCGTTGCTGAAGCGTAGGTTCAATCTGGTCGAATGAAACCCTCGATGTTCCCACATAATATTGCAGATCGCGGGTAATCGACACGGTAGTCAACGGTTTAGCGGCTGTCTGCGTTTGACTTTGAGGCAACAACAGTTTTATGGCGTTGGGATTAACCAATGTGGAGGTGATCATGAAAAAGATGAGCAAAAGAAAAACCACATCGGTCATCGACGACATGCTGAATGTTGCACTTATTTTATTTCTCGACTTAAGTCCCATGTTCTGATGATATTAACGGGCCGGTTCGTTCAACAAATCCATAAATTCCATGGTGCGGGCTTCCATTTTAAACACCACTTTTTCAACTCTGGCCACCAGGATATTATAGGCAAAATAGGCGATAATACCCACAATAAGACCGGTAACTGTGGTAACCAAAGCGGTGTAAATACCGCCGGCCAGCTGACCAACCTCAATGTTGTTACCGGCGGTGGACATCTCCCAGAACGATTTAATCATACCAATAACCGTACCAAGAAAACCAATCATGGGTGCCCCACCAGCCACCGATGCCAGCGCAGGCAAACCGCGCTCCAAACGGGTTACTTCCAGATTACCAACATTTTCTATGGCCGTATTTACATCGTTAAGCGGACGGCCAATGCGGGTAATACCCTTTTCAATCATCCTTGAAATAGGATGATCGCTGGCACGACAAAGCGCCAGGGCCGAATCAATTTTCCCGTCGTGGATATAATCTTTGATGCGGTTCATAAAGCTGGTATCTTCAACCGAAGCTTTCTTTAAAACCAAAAAGCGTTCAATAAAAATGGCAACCGAAATTATAGATAAGAAACCAAGCGGAATCATAATCCATCCACCTTTAAGCATCAGTTCAAATAAATCAATGCTTTGTACGGCTACTTGCCCACCTGATAAACCATCACTTTCGAGCGTTCGTCCAGCTGCCTGTATCATTAAAAAAAGATTCATAATTATTGCGTGTTTATAAGTTTTAAACGTGACTAAAATAGTAAAAATTATATCATCATCAATTATTAATTAAAAACCGGGGGTTAGGTGTTAGGTGTTAGGTGTTAGGTGCTAGGAACTAGGAGCTAGGAACTAACAACTTCACTATTCCTCATCATCCTTCTCCTTGCGGCCCACAAGCATATTTCTGTATTTTCGTAATAACTCCTTAAAATTATTGAACTCTTCTTTAAACGAAAGGCCAATCCCCTGTGTTGTGGGCGAGGTTTCGTAAATCAAATCATCGTTTGAGCGTGTATAAGCTCTGGCACGTATGGTACCAGTACGGTTGAGTTTAACATCCACATCAAAGTCGCCAATCATTTTACTGGTGTTGGTTTGGTACTTGCCATAACCCACATTCCCGTTGATGGTTACACGGTTGTTAAACACCTGGGTAGATAGTGCCAGTTCAAACTCTTCGCTGGTAATGTTATCGCCCGGACGATAAGCCACCCCCACGTCAACATCGTTACTGATAGTTGAAAACCAGCGGCTTATTTGCGACGATAACATCTCGGTGGTAGTTACCAGCGCCGTGTTTTCGTTTCGTCCTGTGGTATTATCGGCTGCTCTCAGGTATTCTGGTGTATAAAATTTGTTAAGTATCAGCAACGATAGCACCTGCCGGTTCAGTTCCTCTTCCGATGAGATGTACTCAAGGATGAGCGATTCGCGGCTTTCGTCAAGCGTTGGGGTCTCGAGCCCAAATTTAATCATCGGTTGCTGAAGCATATCCGATAGCATCAGGTTGCAATGCACCGGAATTCTTCGGTACATATCCGACGACTCCGAACCGCCATTGGTTGACATGCTTCCGAGCAAGTCGCTTAAAGAGGCACGCACTTTGTAAACAGCAGTAATATCGATAAGGGCATTATAGGGATCGCCCTGCCATTTTACCGTACCACCCTGATTAATCGTAAATCGCTTGTTAATAAGGTTTTGTAACGAAAACAGATAATCTCCTTCTTCAATGGTATAATCGCCATAAAATCGCACATTGCCCTGCCGGTCGATGCGAATCTGGATGTTTCCCGCACCTGTACTGCGCAAAACGTCGCCTAAACGGGCATCAAAAATAATCTGAACCTGGGCATCCTGAGTCACTTCAATATCCATATCCACTTTAGCGCCCGTCATATCAACCGTGTATTGCTGTTTAACAGTTCCAGACTGTTTAGACGAACTCCCCGATGAAAAGCGGATAAAATTGCTTTCGGCAGCTTCTTCGTTATCCTGGATGGGAATAAAAAACTGCGAATTGGGCCGCGTTCGTCCATTAATGGCAATATTTACATTGCTGTTATTTCCGGTAAGCAACATAAACCCGGAGCCATAAACAGTTCCGTAGTAATAGGGATTATCTTTAAGCTTTGTATTAAGCACCAGCATGTTGTTAATGTCCACCCTGAGGTTGTAAATCATATCCGAAAAACCATCGTGGTAAACCGAACCTCTGAATTTTCCCGTTCGGCCATTGCGATCGGTTAAGGTCATATCTTTAAACCGCATTTCGTTGGGATAAAAAACAACCGAGTCGGCTAAGGTATAGCTGGTTTGAAGTAAATCGACAAAAAATTTGCCATCGTTCAGTTTAACCCGGCCTGTTAAAAACGGATGCGACAGTGGCCCTTTAAAATACATTTTGCCCGAAGCTGAGCCCGATAAGTTTTGAAGCACATTCTCGAGAAATGGGTTAAGAAAAGCAATGTTTAAACTATCCACATCAAACTGAAAATCGAGATGTTGCTGGCTGGGATGAAAAAGGCCAAATCCGCGCAACTGGTCACGGCCATTGTTTGATAATAATGTAGTGATAGTGAGTGCTTCCAAATCCTGATTCCACAAACTGTTTACCCTGAAAGTTCCCATTGGAGCACCGTTGAAAACAAATCCGTCAATTTCGAGGTTGCTCGACAGCAATGGTTCGCGGTAAAAATCGCGAAGCAAAAGGTTACCATTTACTTTTCCTGCAAAGGATAAATCTTCACTAAGGTCGTTCAAAAACATTGACAGATCCAACTCGTGGAAAACCATTCGCAATCCATCCTCCTCTTCGCGATGTAAAAGGCCATTTAAAGTTACATATTGCTCCTGATGCCCCAGTTTAAATCCATGAATGGAAAATCCTTCAGGGAAAACATGAGCTCTGGCTTCGTCGAGTTTCCAGAGCATATCGGCAACAATAATGGATGAAGGATGGAGATTCAACTTAGTTTCGAGGTTTCCCGATGCATCAGTATTAAAACAGGTAGTGGTGTATAAAGCCCCGCTGTTGGTTGCCTCGTCCCAGTTATTCCAAAAAATATTAGTTTGAACTGTATCGCGGCTGGCACGTTGGTGAATTGAGAAATTTGGTAATTCTACCAATTTGCCGTAAGAAGCATGACTGGCCCTTAGAGTTAGTGTTAACTGATTACCACTCTGGCTGCTAATTCGAAATTCAGGCTCGTTGGTGGTCACGTTTTTAAACGAGAGATAGTCGAGTTCGCCCTCCAGATTCAGTCTGGCTAATTCCGAATTAAAATTACCTTTAATTAAGCCACGGTCCGAAACATTCATATCGGGAAACAGAACTGCCATCAATTTTCTGATTTCCTTTATGCGAAGTTCAAATTCAAAATCGTTATAGCCTCCTGCAGGTAGTTTTTTAATGCCATGATTGAAAGATGGTATAAAATGTCCCACATAATTCCGGAAAGTACTGTTAAAATTTCCGAAATAATAATGGCCGGTAAGTTCTCCCTCGGCAAAGTTGGAGCGTAAAATAAGGTGCTTTTTGTTACCATCACGAACCGCTCTGATTGAAAGTGAATCCAAATCAACAGAAGCATTCGGGGTAAACAATAAGCCCTCGCTAAGTTTTATTTCTCCCACTAAATCGTCGAGGTTATCACCTTCAAAATTGGTTTCAATATTAAGCGAAAGCACACCATCTTTTAACTCGGGTAAAAGCTTAAGGCGGTCGAGCTGAACGTTGGCCAGTTGAGCCGAAAAATTAAAATGCGGTACCTTCTGCGCCATATCCACCTTCCCGTTAAAATTGAGCTTTCCGTTGGGGTCATCGATAACAACGCTTCCATCAAATCGCTGATGGGTTAAAAGTCCCTTTAGTTCAATGTTACGGTACAGGTATTCATTAACCTCCATGGCGCCTATGTTGCCATCAAGAAAAACAAAATAATCGGTAGAATTTTTGCGATTGCCGCTCACCTCCATGTTTAGAGTAATCTTTCCCATTTCAGGGTCAAGATCCAACATTTTACCAAGGTTAAAATTGTTGGTGCGCAGCAATCCTCCATAAATTAAATTTTCATTGGGGAGGATTTTAAGTCCAAGGTCGGTATTGATGGTGCCCAGATTGGTACGAAAAGTACCATAGGCTACCAAATCGTTAATAAACCCTGTGAAATTACCTTTATAACGGATGGTTCCCAATTGTCGAAACGAAGCCGGTAAAACAGAGCCTTGTCGGTCTCCTCCGGCAATTAAATCTTCAATATCGGGGATATTGGTCTGCAAATCCTCCACGTCTAAAAAAACAAACGCTTCGTTAAAATTCGACAATCCACTGATATCAAAGCTGGTAACCAACCGCGATTGTTCGCCAAACATGCATGAAACTTTGCGTCCTTTGAGGTTATCGAGTGAGCCAAATAACAACCCCGAAAGTCGAACCGGATATCTTAACTCCGGGAATCCGGAAAAAACTTTTCTTACATCAGATGCGGCAATGGCAATTTCTCTTATTTCACCCCTGAACTGATAATCAGAAGCGCTATCGGCGTTTCGATTCACCGGAATCTCAATGTTACCAAAATTAAAAAACGATTCATTGGTTCTGAATACCAAATCATTAACAACAATCCGTTCTTCTTCAAAGCTGCATTTGGCACTCAAATCTTTAATATACAAACCTATATCTTCTTTAACAGAAAAATTATTCACTTTAAAAGCCAAAGGTTCCGAAATAGCGGAGGTGCGTACCAAATCGAGTTCCAAATCGTAAAAATCGAGTTTTTCCTTGATGGAGCCGGGATTTTTAAGAATAGAATGCTCGAATGAGATTTTCCCACCGGAAATTAACAGCCCTTTCAGGGAGTAATCCCATTTAACGGAGTCCTGAGCAGGCGTACCCAACGAATCGAGCAGAAAAGCGTAATTCATACGTTCGCCATACTGGACAATGTGAATTACAGGCGATTGAAACCGCACTTTACCAAAATAGAGGTGCTTCTTTTTAAATGAAAAGGATTCTATGCCGGTCCGTACCTTTTCGGTAAAGAAAAGGGTATCGCGCAGCTGGTCGCGAACCAGAAAACCTTCGAGTTGCACACCTGAAAACGGAGATATTTGAACGCGTTTTATGGATATTTCGGCATTAAAATCGCTTGAAAGGCGGTTTGTAATTACCTTAACCACCCTGGTTTGTATACCGGGAAGCAATAAAAGCGCCGACAACACAACTGGTAAAGCTACCAGAATGCCCATCACCCAAAGCAATATTTTCCGTAATTTTTTGATAATTTTGCGGCTAAATTCAATTTCACAAAAATAAGGAACTTATGGTTAGAAACAGCCTGTTTTGGCTTATCTTATCATAAAATTTCAAAGTTTGCACCAAGCAAATATCCAAGGCATGGAAACAATCATTCTCGGCATAGAATCCTCGTGCGATGATACCTCTGCAGCTATCATCAAAAACAATACCATTCTTTCGAATGTGATAGCCAGCCAGGCCGTGCACGAAGCTTTTGGTGGTGTGGTTCCCGAGCTGGCCTCGAGGGCGCACCAGCAAAATATTATTCCGGTGGTTGATAAAGCCATTAAGGATGCAAATATAAGTCCTTATGATATTAATGCAGTGGCATTTACGCGCGGCCCGGGCTTAATGGGTTCTCTGCTGGTAGGAAGTTCGTTTGCCAAAGGTTTTGCTCTGGCCCGAAATATTCCGTTAATTGATGTGGATCATCTACAGGCGCATATATTGGCTCATTTTATTCAGGAACCTGGTGCACAGCGGGAGGTTCCATCATTCCCATTTCTTTGTTTACTGGTTTCGGGAGGCAACAGCCAGATTATTTTGGTAAAAGATTACCTTGAAATGGAAGTTATTGGTCAAACCATTGACGATGCTGCCGGCGAAGCCTTCGACAAATGTGCCAAAGTGATGGGATTGCCCTATCCGGGCGGCCCATTAATAGATAAAAATGCGCAGTTGGGAAATAAAACAGCGTTTACCTTTAGTAAGCCAAAAATCCAGAACTTCGACTACAGTTTCAGTGGGTTAAAAACTTCATTCCTTTACTTTCTGCGCGACAGGTTACAGGAAAACCCGGCATTTATGGATGAAAACCTGCCCGATTTGTGTGCCTCACTGCAACACACCATTGTTGAAATATTAATGGAAAAGGTAATAAAAGCTGCCCGGCACACAGGCATTCGCGACATAGCTCTGGCGGGAGGCGTTTCGGCCAATTCGGGCCTTCGGGAAGCAATTACCATAGAAGCAACCAAACACAATTGGCGAACCTTTATTCCAAAGGTAGCCTACACCACCGATAATGCCGCCATGATTGCAGTAACAGGATATTATAAATTTATTAAAGGAGCTTTTACTTCGCAGGATGCAACGCCATATGCCAGAAATATGGTTTGGTAACCATCGTTAACGCTCCAGATACCAAGTTATTTCATCCGTAAAAAAATGTTTATTAATGGCCGGATTACCTGCGTCGATTTATCAGATGAACTCACTTTTTGTTCCTACATGTTTATCCGCCTATGGCAGATACTCATTTCATCTGCAAAGATTGCTTTTTAGTCAAAAAAACCTAAATCTTTAGTGTTGATTGATAATCGATTCATCTTTTTTTTCAATCTTTGCATCATGTTCTGTTAATAAAATAAGATTGTGTTGGATTTAGATGCTGTTTTCCGACAAAAAAGCAATAACTTTGTAGCCCGAAAATTTGAGACGGAAATGGTTCTCATTCCCTTGGTTAACAATGTGGCTGACATGACCAGCGTGTTAACTTTAAATGAAGTTGGGAGCTCAATTTTTAATCTTATTGACGGAAAAAACAGCATCAACACTATAATTTTGAAACTTATTGAAGAATATAGCGTAGAGATTGAAGTTTTACAAGCAGACGTTGAACAATTTATTGCTCAGGCACAAAGTAAAAATTTAATTGAAAAGGTTGAATCATCAACGCCCGGTGAATGAAATACAATTACCCAGAAATATTTAAAAAAACTTACCATAAACCATCCATTGAAGAAATTCTCCTCGATAGGGAGATGTCTTTGGTGATGCAAAGTACACCTCCTACAGAACCTACTGATCCGCCACCTCTTGGCGTAAGCCCGGAAACAATTGATTATGGTAATGACACTTACAAAACAGATTATCCATTAGGTGGCGACCGAATTGTATATTAAACGAGGTATGGAATTATACCTTTCCCCAATAAAACTGATAATTTCCGGCCCGAAGGCATTGCGTCTGGTGCCGGAAATTTCGTTTTATTACCAAAAGCCATTAATTGAGTCGCAGTTGGTTTTTAATTGCCGGTATGCCATTAGCGAACAAGTAAGTCTGGCCAACTGGAACCTTGTTTTTTCAGGCGAATCGTTTAACGATACCATTATTCCTTATAAGTGGCAGATTTTTAATAAAAACGAGCAGGTAGCTATTCATATCATTTTTGAAGAACACGACTTTTTAAAGGAAGTTGTAGCCACCATTGATGCAACGCAAAAACAAATTCAGGTTTTTATAACACCCAAACATAACAACATTATTACCATCGACCCGCTGTTTCATCCGTTGGGGTCGTTGTTAATGGTTTACCTGGCTCACCTTTCGGGCGGATTGCTGATACACGCCTCGGGTGTTAAAGATGGCAATAATGGTTACCTTTTTACAGGTGTGTCGGGCATAGGGAAAAGCACCATGAGTATGCTTTGGAAAAACAGTGGTGCCGAATTAATAAACGATGATAGGTTGTGGCTGCACAAAATAGAAAACCAATGGTTTATATTTAATACGCCAATGGTTTATTATGCTCAGGAACCCAAAATGGCTCCTCTTGCCGGCTTGTTTTTATTAAGACAATCGCCTGAAAACCAATTATTGCCCATAAAGGGCGTGCAGAGCAGCTTACGAATAATGGCCAATTGTATTCAGCAGTTTTACAACAAACAGATGACCAGCACGCATTTAGACCGGGTTATGGATTTAACTTCCAGCATACCGGTTTACGACCTTGGCTTTAAACCTGATACGGAGGTGGTAGAAATAATCAGAAAGTATAATCAATAGGAATCAGGTAAGTTTCTGTGAAGCATTTACCCTGAATACCACAAGCCATTGGGTGACTAAATTACTCTGTCAAT
This sequence comes from uncultured Marinilabiliaceae bacterium, assembly GCA_937920475.1. Classification (GTDB taxonomy): domain Bacteria; phylum Bacteroidota; class Bacteroidia; order Bacteroidales; family Marinilabiliaceae; genus CALEUX01. The sequence goes on along the minus strand of CALEUX010000026.1, from coordinate 3,779 downwards.
AATTTAGTCACCCAATGTTTTCAATTTATTAAAATAGAACCTGTGGCTTTAATTTTATTAATATCAGTTTTTAACTGAAGGTAATTCCAAACCGTACCCCTGTTCTTTATCAGCTTTTTTAAGCTGTAAGGCAAGGAATATTGAAATAACACCCACAATAGCCAAAACCAGAATAGGCCAGGTATAATCATAGGGCATTTCATTGGCCAGAATTTTATCTAGGTTGCTTCTGTTTGTAAAATCGAGAAAAGCACCAATACCCCAGAAAAAGGCCATCAAACCCCAATTTTGTACCGTAAACATGGTTGCATAAGCTGTACCAAGCCTGCTTTCGGCAACAATACGCGCGACTGATGGCCACATGGCAGCAGGAACCAGCGAAAATGCAACTCCAAGGCTTACAAGACCAAGGTATCCTAAAAATACATTGTTAAAAACCGATAATGATAAATGGGCAAAAATTAAAAGGAAAGAACCAAGTATCATCAGCGATGCAGCTTTGCCTTTTCGGTCGACATAACTACCAAAAATAGGGGTGAATAAAATAGTTCCCATTGGTATTAAAGAAGTAGTTTTTGCACCATTATCTAACCAAACAGTAAACACATCGCGTAAACCAAATACAAACACTCCAAACAAAATAAAAATGACTAAAAGACTAATATATTTCCCCTGAGCTGATTTCATTTTAGATGGGATCATGGAAAAACCAAGTCCAAAAGCAAATAAAGTCAGATAAATAAAAACAATCCCCAGAGTAGCGCTACCCATTAACACGAAATTGCCTGCATCAGGTAAATCGCGTGTAAAGCCAAATTTATTCACCAATAAATCGGGTGCATATTGGATAAAAGGAAATACTGCCGAATAAAACGCTACGCATAACAAGGCAATGAAAATAAAAGATTTATTGGTAACCAATTTTAAAAGGTCTGAGAAATGAAACTCTTCATCATCAGCTTGTTGCCCCGATGATAACAGGTTCGCCTTATTCTGCTTATCTAATTTTATATCAAAAATCAGATAAATTAAAAACATAATAAGCGATAACCCTATTAATACGGCCGCAAATGAAACTGCCGGCGATACTGTTGAGCCGGCAAGGTCGGGCGATAAAGAGATACCCAGGGCCGTTCCTAATCGTCCAAAACCCATATTTACAGCTAAAGCCAGTGCCAACTCGTAACCCTTAAACCATTTTACTACAGTACGGGTAACTACCACACAAACAACTTCAAGACCTGAGCCAAAAATTAAGCGACCACCCATGGCCCATATCAACATGTCGGATTTATCACTTCCAAAAAATCCCGACAAAGCCAAAGCAGTGATACCGGCTCCAATAAATGCCAATCCGCCAAAAACCAATCCGGCAATCCTTATGCCCCATTTATCGAGTATAATTCCACCTATTATAATCATACCAAAAACATTGGCAATGGTGGTGGAAGCAATGATTCGTCCGAATTCCTCACTTGTTATGCCGAGCTCAGTATTCATTAAACCTTTAATACCTCCCATAAAATCGTAAAACCAATAGGTAGCAAACATAAGGCTACTTACCAGCACCAAAACCAACCAACGCATGGCCGGTGTGTCGCGTAAAGTTTTTTTCACGGTTATTTTTTTAAAATTATTATTAGATGCTATTAATTTTATAACAATTAAGCCGTAAATTGTTAATTATTAGCCACTATAAACTAAAAACTTTCAACTACTTACTTATAACTAACCTATTTATTTGGCACACTTTTCAACGTTTCAACCAGGAATTGCCAGAAAAGGGAAACCGTTTCAATATTCACTTTTTCATCTGGCGAATGGGGATATCTGATGGTAGGCCCAAAGGAAATCATATCCCAGTTAGGATAGGCACTGCCAAGAATTCCACACTCCAATCCGGCATGTATAGCTTTAATTTCAGGCACTTTGCCCCATTTGTCGTTATATACTTTTTGCATGGCCTTTAGAATGGCACTGTCCATATTAGGCTTCCATCCGGGATATTGACCATCGAACCAGATTTCTGCACCGGCAAGGCGAAAAATGCTTTCCAGAGTAGATTCCACATCTTCTTTGGCGGTGTCAACCGAACTACGAAGCAGAGCCAAAGCCTTCACTTCATGATTTTCCGATTTAACAATGGCCAGGTTGAGCGAAGTCTCCACAAGACCTTCCATATCGGTGCTCATGCGAACAACACCATTGGGACAAGCCTGAATGGCATTAATTAAATCGTCCTGCGTCATTTCATCCATTAAATGCAAGGGCATGGATGTTTTTTCAGCTGAAAACTTTAAATCGGGTTCAACCTTCCCGTATTCATGTTTATATATTTTGAAGAAATCTTCAATGGTTTCTTTTAGCTCATCGGTTGCCTTTTCAGGTACAACCACAACCGCAAAAGCCTCTCTGGGAATAGCATTTCGAAGACTTCCTCCATCGATGGATGCCAAACGCAGACCTATGTTAGCCACCGCATATTTCAAAAACCGGAACATCAGTTTATTGGCATTCGCCCGTCCCAGGTTAATATCCAAACCAGAATGCCCTCCTTTTAAACCGGTAACACTGATACGATAGGCTACATAATTGGCTGGCACAGGCTCATCTTTATACGTAAACCGGACGTTGGCATTTGTACCGCCGGCACAACCAACGTACAATTCACCCTCATCTTCCGAGTCCATATTAATTAAAATATCTCCCTTTAAGATGCCGGGCTGGAGATTATTGGCTCCGGTCATTCCGGTTTCTTCATCAATGGTAAACAGCGCTTCAATAGGCCCATGAATTAAATCGGTCGATTGCAGCACAGCCAAGGTTGCAGCTACACCAATGCCATTATCGGCTCCCAATGTAGTTCCCCTGGCTTTTACCCAACCATCTTCAACAAAGGCCTGAATTGGGTCTTTTTCGAAATCATGCTGTTTGTCGCTGTTCTTCTGCGGAACCATATCCAAATGCGATTGCAGAATAATGCCCTTGCGATTTTCATACCCGGGTGTGGCAGGCTTACGAATAATAACATTACCAACCTTATCGGTTATGGTTTCAAGATTCAGACTTTTTCCAACCGACTCAACAAACTTTACTGCGTTGCCTTCCTTTTTTGAAGGTCGAGGAATAGTGGTGAGTTGATAGAAGTTTTCCCAAAGTAATTTGGGCTCGAGAGATAACAATTCTTTGCTCATAATATATCGTTATATTATTATAAAACAGTTAATAAGGTTATTTATAAAAAATCGTTCTGATGGCACCGGTATTCACATCCATTTCCACTCCCACGCCACGGTCGTTGAGTAAATCGGCCGGAAGTCTTAACACCTGACCAAATTGCGACAATTGCACTTCCTTCGTTGTCAGTAAAAGCGTACGGTCGATGATTTTTACCTCAGCTGAAACCGGTTTGCAATACACAAGTCCTGTTGCATTTTGAGTTTTTGAAGTTTCTTCGGACACAAAATTCCGGTATTGTCGTGTGTCAACATCAACTTCAATATAAACCGGAGTACCACTCACATCCATTGGGTCGAGAAAACCATTTTGATGAGAGAATCGCAATAAAACGGTATTCAGATTCTGGTTTGCTTCAGGAACAAAGTCAAAATACTGTTTAACGGTTTGTACCTCAACCTTACCAATAAAAAGTTCCATATAGGCCTTTTCTTGATTGGCAATTTCATCCAGAGCCATTTTATAAGCTCCTTTGTCGGGCGGCAGCGATTCCACTTCACCTCTTAGAAATTGATTCCTCAGTTGGCGTAACCGGTATATTT
>CALEUX010000025.1 GCA_937920475.1 uncultured Marinilabiliaceae bacterium | reverse complement strand
AAAGGTTTTGTTTTGCATCAAGATTAACAACAACAGACAGTGATGATTTCTGCAAACCCTTTATGACGATAGGTAGGGTAATTTATCTTATTTCAACTCCGGTTTTGCATCAAATTATATCCTAACAGCATCAAAACAGGCCATGTACATAGCATCCAAGATTCTTTCTTTTTTATTTTCACCTTTTAATTTAGTTCTGCTGCTTGCGTTAGCGGGTTTGTTTTTCCGTGGAATGCGGAAGAAACTACTTTATTTTGCAATTATTATATTTTTAGTTTTTAGTAATCCGCTATTATTCAAGCTGGTCATTTCAGAGTGGGAGGATGCCCCGGTTGCGTTACCTGAAAATGATGTTCGTTGCAAATATGTGGTTGTTTTAGGTGGCATGAGTGCCATGCACGAAGAATCTGGAAGAATTCGGTTTTCTCAAAGCAGCGACCGCTTAATGCAGGCTTTGATGCTGGCAAAACAGAATCCTGTGGAGAAAATGATTATTTCGGGAGGTAATGCCAGTGTTATGTATGATTACCGACCTGAAAGTGCTTATTTGGCCGATTTTTTAACCAATATGGGGTTAGAGGAGAGCTCTTTAATGATCGATTCCATATCGCGCAACACATACGAAAATGCTGTGCAAACACGTCTTTTATTTGAGAAACAGGGCTTTCCGCTCAATATTTACCTGGTTACATCGGCCTGGCATATGCCAAGAGCGCGCCGTTGTTTTGAAAAACAAGGCTTTTTAGTAACTCCGATTAATAGCGATTTCATGCGCCCCATGCGAAAAATAATACCTACAGAAATTTTGATTCCATCCATTGGAGCATTATCAGGATGGGATATACTTTTTAGAGAGTGGTTTGGATTAGCTTATTACCGGATTAGAAGGTATATTTGATTTTAAAATCTTTATTGATATGAGCTTAAAGTCGATAGGTGTTATTCAGAATATTAAATACTATTACATTAAAATCTTCAAAGAAGGGAGATATATAAAGAAAAAGATAAAATGTTCGCATTTCTGGTTAGGTAATGATTATGGAGGTTTTTTTGTGTGTGATAAATTTCTAAATCAGCAATCTATTGTTTACTCTTTTGGTATAGGATGCGATATCTCTTTTAGTTGTGATTTGCTGTCGAAATTTGGTTGTACTGTTTACGGCTTTGATCCAACCCCAATGTCTGTGCAGTGGGTTCATAACCAAGCTCTGCCTAGGGGATTTGTTTTTATGGATTATGGAATAAGCAGCATCACTGGGCTTACCAAATTTTACTTACCTAAAAATCCCAAATTTGTTTCGGGCAGTCTAATTAGTCATTCCAATGTATCACACCAAGATTTTGTGATGGTTAAAATGAGCACATTAGGAGATATTGCAAAAAAATTGAATCATGATAAAATTGATATACTTAAAATTGATATAGAAGGGTATGAATATGAAGTTTTGGATTCTGTATTGAGTTCGGGTTTAATAATTGACCAAATTTTAATAGAATTTCATTATCGATTTGTTCCCGATGGAAAAGAAAAAACAATTAACGCTATTAAAAAACTAGGAAAACATGGATATGAGATTTTTGCCATATCCAGAAGTTTTAATGAAGTATCCTTTATTAAGTGTGAAATATTGAATTAAATTCTACTTACAACAATTTTTGTATCATAAAAAATGAACAATAAAACCCCAATAATTTTGAAATTATTAGGGTTTTATTGTTATGAAGTAATGCAAATATAATCAGGCCTTTAAGTGTTGCGAATAATTATCATTTAGTTACTGTGTATGAAGCTTCGCGTTGCTTGGCAGCCTCTAGCCAACCGGGAATTACTTTTTTCAGAAATAGCTGTTTTTCCTGATTGAGCGTGGCCATGTCTAACCCGATGTAAGCTTGTGCCTTTGCTTTTGTCGATACATCCGGATAATCAATCTCCTTATTGTACCCTAAGCCAGCCAGTAAGCGTGCTAATTTAATTCTGGCTTCCTGAACTTTATCCATCCCAGTGGAAATAACCCGTCCGGTTTCCAAAGGGTTGTGGAAAGAGTTGCCATGACCGGCAGCTGCATAATCCCAACGCCATTGTGCATGGCGAATATAGGTTAGTATATCTTTCATCTGCTCTTCTGTGGCACCCTTATCCCAGGCAACTTTGGCTTCTAAATGAGCTTTTACCAATTGATCTTCCAATTGAAGCCTTATTTGTTTTATCTTATCCTGCCGGTCGTAAACATTTTGAACCAGCTTGGCTGTTTCCTCACGATGGCATACCTGGCACGAATTGGCAACATTGTTCAAAGGACTCTGAATATGGTGGTCGGTAAATTTCTGTCCGCCTTCACTTTTGTAAGGCATGTGGCAATCGGCACATGACACGCCTCTTTGGGCATGAATGCCGGTTGCATATACTTCGTAATCGGGGTGTTGGGCTTTAAGCATGGGGGCTTTACTCAGTGTGTGTGTCCAATCGGCAAAACCAATATTGTCGTAGTATTGCTCCATGTCGTCCACAGTCATACCTAAATCCCAGGGGAACGTTAAATAGTTAACATCTTCAACTACTTTTTTATTGAAGTAGTACTCAACATGGCATTGTGCACAAACCAAACTGCGCATTTCCTGATGCGATGCTTTGGTAATGTCTTTTCCTTGTCGCTCAAATGCTTCTACCAATGCAGGGCGGGTAATATGCAGGTTCATGGTTTCTGCATCGTGGCAGTCGCCACAACCAATGTGGTTAACCACTTCGGTTCCTTTGGTATCCCACGAGCCTCGGTAGAATTCAGCCACACCCAACTCGTTCATCAAACGGGGCACATCAGGACTTTTGCATGTCCAGCAGGTGTTGGGCTGAAAGCTGGGTTTCCCGTCCATTGGAGAGCCAACCCGTAAGGTGTTGTAAACATCTTTTACCGAGTAATAGTGGCCTCGTGGTTGGTTGTAATCTCTTGAAAAAGCGTATCCTGCCCAGAGAATAACCATTCGGGGGTCATCCTCCAGAGCATCTACCAGCCCTGCACTGTTGTGTTTACTGGCAAAGGTAGTATCGGCAGTTTGCATATACGACTGGTATTGACGGGGAAAGTTTTGTCCCCAAACTTCGTTACGGGGTTCAAACTGGCTGTGCTTTACCTGTGGCGTATAGGCAAAAACAGCTTCGGCTCTCCGCTCAATAATGGAAGAAGCAAAAAGGCCGAGTACGAAAACTATTACCAAGGTGGCGAAAAAGATTACCCAGCCAAGCCAGGGTTTTTCCTTTATGAGTTCATTTACTGGTTTCATATATAAATGGGATTTGGATTATTTTATAATATTTTTCAACCATGCCGGCACAGGACTTTCAGGCACCGGCACCCGGGCATATGGAACGCTCGAAAGACTGTTAACCCGGCCATGGGGAATTTCTCGGTGACAATCGGTACAATAACGGTCATTGATATTGGCGTGGAAATCGGGCCGCATGGTGGTAAGTTTGTTATCGGTTATTAGTTCACTATGACAACGGATGCAATTTTGCTGAACAGCATCTTTCCCGGCTTGTTTAATAAAAATGACCTGGGGCTCCAATCGGAAAGTAAACATGTAAGAATGCCGCATGCCATCGTTGGCTTTAAACCAGTAATGGTTTACAATGTTGTTGTGTGGCACATGGCAATCGTTACAACTGGCCCATTCTCTGTGCGAACTATGGCTCCATGTAGCGTATTGAGGGGCCATTATATGACAGTTAACACAGGTTTGGGGGTTATCCGACAAGTAGGATGGAAGTTTTGCCAGGTGGAAAACAAATAACCCCAGGCCGCAAAATATTCCAAGCAGCACAATAACCGGTAGCTTCCAGCGGTCTGGCGGGATTAACCAACGGAGTATCGGAATTTTCATGGTTTTTGGGTTTAATTTTGTTAAGTTAATAAAATACTGTTATTTATAAAAGGATAAGATTGTATTAACAGTTATTTATATTCAATCTTAATTTATTAAAATGAACCTTTATTAACCAAGTTAGTCTATTCCAGCTTGCAAAACCCCTGAAAACCAATAAAAGGTATCCAAGGGTAATGCCGGTAAAATAAGCTGGCGGTTTTATACCCAATCTTCTTTCAAAACCCCTCCATCTGTAGAAACAACCATCAATTTTACCGGAATTTTCCTGTTGCTTTGGTTCACTGCGTTTCTGGCCATCTGTAATAATCCTCCACAGCATGGAACCTCCATTATCACTACCGTAAGTGTGTTAATGCGGGCCTCTTCTATGAGGCGAACCAATTTGCCTGAATATATTTCCTGCCCTTGGTCTAACTTGGGACAAGCAATGGCCAGGGTTTTTCCTTTTAATACCCTCTGATGAAAATTGCCCATAGCAAAGGCAGCGCAATCGGCCGCCAAAACCATATCGGTATTATGAAACAGCGATGATGCAGGATTGATAAGGTGCAGCTGAACAGGCCATTGCTGTAGTTCTGAGGTATTAGAATTTTGTACCGGAACAAAAACCGGAGCTACTGGTTTTTTAATGGAACGTTCGGCCGAACCCGGGCAACCGCCCCCGTGTGCATGATTCATCATTGATACTTCTGGTTTATGCATTTCATGAATAACTTCATCAAGATTGAAAGGTAATGTGTCGCGAACCGACTTCATGTATTGCATGGCTTGCTGCATAAAAGCAGTTTCATTATGGTCGCGTAAGTGTTTTAAGTGCGCAATAACTGTGTTTTTCCCTTGTGGAATTATTAGCTGTATTACCTTAACCTCGTCGTATGGTTCTGCCTCGCGTTTTTCGATGGTGATGGCACCCTGAGGACAATGTCCCAGACAGGCTCCTAAACCATCGCATAATAAATCACTTATCAACCGGGCTTTACCATCAATCATTCGCAGGGCGCCTTCGTGGCAGTTGGGAATACATAATCCGCAACCGTCGCACAATGCTTCATCTATTTTTACAACTTCTCTTAGCATATTATCAAGTTTTTATTAATCTGGTAGGTTGATTAAATTATGATAACAAAAATAGGGGAGTGGAAACTCTTTTTTTGTAACATTGGTTACAAGTTGTATT
>CALEUX010000024.1 GCA_937920475.1 uncultured Marinilabiliaceae bacterium | reverse complement strand
TCATTATAATCTCTTATGGTATCAAAGAACTATCGTTTCTCTGAGGCGGAAAGTAAGCCGCAAGAAAATAAAACCTTCTGGATTCCTCATGAATTAGAGCATTTAATCATTTCCAAAATTTTTTACCGGACACCAATGATTTCAAAAATCTATTTTGTCTATTTTTCTATTATGTCTTTTCTTTCTGTCTAATGTCTAAACTTCTTAAAGTCTTTAATAAAACTAGAAAACTAAATTTAAACAGTTACTAAGAAAAGCTGGTTTCTAAAATCCTAACCCTAATTTAAAATACTGGCCGAAACTCTTAGCAACATGGTGCTTTTACGCGGGTCGTTTGAATAAACCGTAACAGATTGATTCTGCCGGCCAGTGCGTCCTCTGGAATCGAAGGTTACTGAAATATTGGCAGTTTCACCAGGCAGGATATTGGTTTTGTCGGGCTCAGAAGCGGTGCAACCACATGATGCCTTTACTTTTCTTAAAACCAGAGGAGTTTTCCCGTTGTTAGTAACTTTAAAAGTGTGCTGAACCTTATCGCCCGATTTTATATCACCAAAATCGAATGACGTTTCGCTGAATTGAATATCAGGTGCATTGGCCATTTGATCGGTGTTCCATTTCGAATAATCTTCTTCGATGGTGGCACTAACACTAAGGCGGTTTTCGTTATTTTGAACCCCATTAATTAAGAGAAATACCTGATCGACCACAAAACCCCAATCGTTATTTTTTGATGCATCAAAATCGGCTATAATAACACCTTTAGCTCCGGGTTGTAGTGTAGCAGGGTCCATTTTCATATTTAAATGTGCTGGCAACCTCGAAAAAGTTACAGTAACAGGCTGACGCGATGTGTTGATGAGTTCAAGTTGTTCAGTTTTTTTGGTTCCCGGCTCAACGCGCGTAAACGACAGATGTGATGATTTTAAACGGATATCGCCCATCTGACGAGGGTAAATATCTTCGATGGTTTGAGCTTTTGGAACTACATTACCAACAATTCTCAACGTTTCAACCGGTTGTTGAGCATTTGAGGTTACTGTAATGGATTTGTTGAAATTTCCCGGACGATTGCGGGGATCGAATGTTGCTTTTAAAGTACCTTTTCCTCCGGGTTGGATTGGGGTACGGGTCCATTCGGGGGAAGTACATCCGCAGGAAGCCTGCACCGTATGAATTACCAACGGCTGCGAGCCATTGTTGGTAAATTCGAAAGTGTAGTTTACTGTGCCGCCATCTTCTTTAACGTCGCCAAAATCGTGAATTTTTTTCTCAAAGCTGATAACAGGTTTTGCATTCTGAGCCGAAAGCCCAAGAAATAAGCCAAATCCTAAAATCAATAAAACAATTTTCTTCATATCTGTATATAATTAGAAGTACAATGATTCATCTGTTTATAATTTGTTTTCATTTGCCACATGAAACTCGCCAATAATCATTCTCCTGTGTGTCGGAACATTCAACATGGCTCGTTTCATGTTATTCTAAGAAACTTTTTAAAATTATTTTTTTAACAGTAAATAAAAACATCAACAAAATTACAGAAATTATGCCATCACCAAATTTTTAGAGCTTTTTTATTATTCTGTTAACATTTTTCGGCATTTTTCATCCGTGTTTGTCTTTGATGAATCATGCTCGTTTCAATTTGGAGTTTCTACGATTTAACAATCAAAAGGTTTGCTTAACTGCTTAAGAATGGCTTTATGCTTTGTTGATTCTCAAAAATAACCGAAAGTCTTTTTATTAACCGTACATCTGATTATTTTTGCCTGACAAATAGTTTGCTGCAATAATAATTTTGCTCAACCCAACTTACCATGAATGAAACCCTTAAGCATAAAATAAGCCAATTGGCTGCAAAGTATTATAAAAACACCAGGGATTGGCGGCGATGGCTGCATCAAAACCCCGAGCTATCGTTTGATGAGCAAAAAACCTCGGAATTTATAGCAAGCAAATTGGATGAAATGAATATTCCTTACAAAAAGGGATATGCCGGAACCGGCATTGTTGCAAAAATTACCGGAGCCACCGCCAATGGCAAAGTAGTGGCATTGCGTGCCGATATAGATGCTTTGCCCATTGAAGAAAACACAGGTCTTGAATTCGCATCGGTTAACAAAGGCGTTATGCATGCTTGTGGTCACGATGCCCATACAGCTTCGTTACTGGGTACTGCAAAAATTTTATATGAATTACAAGCTTACTGGAATGGAACTGTTTTGTTGATATTTCAACCGGGAGAGGAAAAATTTCCGGGCGGAGCTTCATTGCTTTTAAAAGAAGGGGCTTTGCTCGACCCAAAGCCCGACTTAATAATTGGTCAGCATGTTTTACCTGAAATGCAGGCTGGCAAAGTTGGCTTTAAAAAAGGCATGTATATGGCTTCGGGCGATGAAGTGCACCTGACCATTGAAGGAAAGGGCGGTCATGCAGCCATGCCCCACTCTCTGAACGATACCGTTTTAGCTGCTGCTCATATTATTGTTGCCCTGCAACAGGTGGTTAGCCGGATTGTGCCAGCCACTATACCTACGGTATTATCGTTTGGCCGGATAGAAGGAAAAGGCGCCACCAACATTATTCCGGGTAAAGTTGAGATATCGGGGACTTTAAGAACCATGAGCGAAACTTGGAGGCCGATTTTAAAAGATAAAATACGGCACATTACCCAACACACCGCTGAGGCAATGGGTGTTACCTGTAACATTGACATAAAGGATGGCTATCCTATGGTTTATAACAATGAAAACATTACCGAAAAAGCCATTGAATTTGCTGATGATTACCTTGGAAAAGCAAATGTGGAACAGATGGATATACGAATGACTGCTGAAGACTTTGGGTACTATTGCCAGTTGTTTCCATCAACCTTTTACCGCTTTGGAGTTAAAAGAACTGATGGAGAAACAGGCGATTTGCATACACCCGGATTTTCGTTAAACGAGCAATCACTCGAAACCTCATCGGGGTTAATGGCATGGTTGGCTGTTTGTTTTACCAACCATTAAAAACGCTATGAGTCTGGATATTACAAGAGATTGTAATTTAAATCACTTACAAATTAGTTAAAAACTACTCAAATGGTTTTTTTTAATAAAAAAACCCAATAATTTTGCTTCTACTTAATCATTAAAAACAAGAAAAATGGCATACGTAATTAATGAAGACTGCATCGCATGCGGTAGCTGTATTGATGAGTGTCCGGTTGAGGCCATCAGCGAAGGCGATATTTATAAAATTGACCCCGCTACCTGCACCGACTGCGGTACATGTGCAGATGTTTGTCCAACCGAAGCAATTCATCCTGCATAAGTTTTTAAAGGAAACAATGCAAAGCCCCGGACCTAAGGTTCGGGGTTTTGTTTTAGTGTTTGGATGTAAAAAAGAGGGTGTCTCAAAAGTCAGAGACACCCTCTTTTTATTCGTACTCCTACCCGAGTAGTTTTTCAAATACTCAATTTTCAGAGCCTTAAAAAAACTTATGAGGCAGCCCTTAACCCAAACACAACTTCTATAAAAAATCATTATTTAACAACAACCATTTTATTGAACGGCTGTCCGTTAACGTCAATACCTTTTACAATAAATGAACCTTTAAGGCCATGCACGTTGATTTTATTGGTATTGATTGCTTTACGCACCAATTGACCAGAAATGTTGTACAATTCGATGCTGGCCATTTCAACACTGAAATTAAGCACATCGGTAGCAGGAACCGGATAAACAGATACTGATGATTTTGTTTCAGGATTTGTAACTGAAGTTCCGCTCTCAAGCGTAAGTTTAAACCCGGCAATTCCATTTCCTGAACTCATAACATAAAAGCGAACTTCATTGGGTAATACATCAATAACCACAGGAGCTACATATGAAGCGTTTGTAACACCACCAAGCCCACCAGACGGAATAATACCAAGCGAAACAGCCTGGGCCAAATCGCCACCAATTAGCTCAAATGCTTCGAAAGCAGCTTTAGGAACCCCTGCAGGAGGAACATGGTTGGATGTTGAAGCCACAATAAAATCCCTTCCTTTAAAATTGAAATGAGCCATACCGCAAATACCAGGTTGCTGTGGACGAACAGCACCATTAAAAGCGCCAATCATATTCCCTTCCATATCGAACAACATGGGCTGAGTGCTATGTCCATCAACAAAGAAATATTCCAAATCGAGTGGCCAGAATTGAGGCGCTGTTCCCAGTCGGTTAGGAACACCAACTGCAGGAGCAGGGAAAATCTCTTTAAGTGTTATAACAACAGGCTCGGCTGCAACTACGCCACCAATAATATCCCAACGCAACACAAAAGCACCCGTAGCAGATGCTGTTGCATCGGCAGTCATAATATAACCATCTTCATCTTCGTTAAGATAAACGCCCATCCCATCGCCAATCCGAAAAGCAGGCTGATCAGCATTATCAACATTATTCCAGTTAATTACGGTGGTAATGTCATATCCAGTTTCTCCAACTTTTGGAGTTAATTTATAAACTTTAAATGGTGAATTGGGTAAAGAAGTTCCGGCATCAATAGATTTGGTATTGGCAGTAAGGTTACCAACATAAATGGCTCCATCAAGCGTAATGCTGATGCTATTAATAGCCAATGTACCTCCAGTTACGGGATTATCGGGCAATGTAATTTTTTCGGCCGGAATAGGCTGCCCGGTTTCTGCATCCAGTACTATAATTTCTTTACCTGATTTGCGCGAAGCAACATAAATTTTACCATCGAAGAAAGCCATTCCACGTTCGGTTGCGCTACCCATCCATGTTGGAGCAGTTCCAACTGTCCACTCCTGTTCCTCCTCATTCCAAACAGCAGTGCCTTGTATTGACCAGTCCCACAATTTGGTTATAACCGGGTTTTGGGCATAAACCCCAATAACAACAAATAAACCTGCTAAAAGAGTAGTAAATTTTTTCATGTGAATTTGATTTTTGTTAGACTTGTATTATTTTATAACATCTCACTTGTATGACATGTTAATTGTTTTGTAAATCTAAAAAAACATCTTTAAAAAGGCAACAGTTAAGTTAAATTTTTTAACTTAAATCCTGACAT
>CALEUX010000023.1 GCA_937920475.1 uncultured Marinilabiliaceae bacterium | reverse complement strand
AATTGTATTCATCAACTTTGAGGATGAGCGCCTTAATCTGAAACCAACCGATCTGGATTTGATATTACAGGCCTATTTGGAGCTGTATCCCAATGCCATACTCAACGAAACTTACTTTTTCTTTGATGAAATTCAAAACGTGGAAGGGTGGGAAAAATTCATCCGCCGCGTTTATGACACTAAATCAAAGAACCTGTTTGTAACCGGTTCCAACTCTCGTTTGTTAAGTACCGAAATAGCCACAGAGTTAAGGGGACGAACAGTTAGTTATACCATCTATCCATACAGTTTCGCCGAGTTTGTAAAGGTACTAAAGGGACCCAACAACCATCACACTCAGGCCAACCGGGCCAGACTCATCAATCTTTCCGAGCAATTCATGGTCGAAGGCGGGTTTCCTGAATTAATAAGATTTGAACGCCCTTTTAAAACAAAAGTACTTCAAGAGTATTTTAATGTTATGATTTACCGCGATATCATAGAGCGGTACTCGATTTCAAACCCGGAGGTATTAAAGTTTTTCATAAAAAAAATATTCGCATCCGTAACAGGACCATTATCGGTGAACAAGGCCTATAACGATTTAAAATCGGTGGGTTACAAAATCAGCAACAAATACCTTTACGAATATTTGGACTACTGCAACACGGTGTTTCTATCGCAGAGTATTAACAGATTCGATTTTTCTGAAATAAAACAGGCCAAAAGCGAAAAGAAAGCTTACATTATCGACAATGGTTTGCTCAGTGCTATTGACTTTGGCATATCCGAAAACAGGGGCAAATTACTTGAAAACATGACTGCCATGGAATTGCTCAAACAGGGTAATAACCTGTTCTATTATAAGGATAAAACAGAATGTGATTTTATTGTGCAATCCAAAAACAGTTCAACCTTTAACCCCATTCAGGTTTCACTTACTCTCAAACTGGAAACCACTCGTTCAAGAGAAATCAAAGGTATTGTGGATGCCTGTAAATACCTAAAGGTTAATACAGGGACAATCATCACAATTGACGAAGAGGAAACGATTGAAATAGGAAGTGAAAGAATAAACGTGATCCCTTTTTACAAGTATTTTATGAAGCATGGAATTTTAGATTAGAACAAAGTAAGCAGGCAGAAGGCAGAAGTAAGTGGTTAGTTAAGATAGTAACAAAGTGGGAACTAAGCTTTAAACCTAAAACACCGTTATTGCGAGTTTGTAGCTCGTGCTTTGCCGTCATAACAAACCCTTTAAAAATCAAACGATGAGTTTTTAAAAGTTTAAAGTTGTAAGTTTATAGTAGTTCATAGATAATTACCTTCTGTAGTCAACTATCAACCATAAACTATCAACCATAAACTATTAACCATAAACTATCAACTATAAACAATTAACAATC
Source organism: uncultured Marinilabiliaceae bacterium (assembly GCA_937920475.1). Lineage (GTDB taxonomy): Bacteria > Bacteroidota > Bacteroidia > Bacteroidales > Marinilabiliaceae > CALEUX01. The sequence goes on along the minus strand of CALEUX010000023.1, from coordinate 10,408 downwards.
AACCATTAACAATTAAAATCATGATTCCCTTTAACAAACCCCATATCACTGGTAAAGAAGTGCACCACATTTATGGCGCCGTAGCAACCGGCCACATCAGCGGCAATGGCAAATACACCAAGCTGTGTCAGAAATATTTTGAAGAGCGCTGGGGCTTCAAAAAAACCTTGCTCACCACCAGCTGCACCGATGCATTGGAGATGTGCGCCCTTTTGTTGGATATACAACCCGGCGACGAAGTGATACTTCCCTCCTACACCTTTGTTAGCACAGCATTGGCCTTTGTACGCCAGGGTGCTGTATTAAAATTTGTGGATAGCCGCCCAGATCATCCAGGTATGGACGAAGAAGCTATTGAGGCACTCATCACCCCAAAAACAAAAGCCATTGTACCGGTACACTATGCAGGCGTAGCGTGCGATATGGATAAAATAATGGCCATTGCCAACAAACACAACCTGTTTGTGGTAGAGGATGCTGCTCAGGCCATCGACAGTTACTTTTCCCCCACCCACATTACCCCCCATCCCCCTAAAGGGGGAGTAGCCCCAGCACAAAGGAAAGAAATGAAAGGCACCTCACGGCCTCTTGGTTCCATTGGCCATTTGGGTTGTTTTTCGTTTCACGAAACCAAAAACATACAATGCGGCGAAGGGGGATTGCTGGCCATTAACGATGAGCGCTTTGTAAAGCGTGCCGAAATATTGTGGGAGAAAGGCACCAACCGGGCCGAGTTTTTTCGTGGCGAAGCAAACAAATATGGTTGGGTAGATACCGGCAGCAGCTTTTTGCCGGGTGAGATTACCGCCGCCTTTTTATGGGCCCAACTGGAAGAATTGGAAAAGATTCAGAACAAACGTATTGAATTATGGAATGTATATCATAACGGGCTTTCTCAATGGGCAACCAATAATAACGTTAAACAACCATTCGTACCCAATTATGCAACAGTTAACGGGCATATGTATTATTTGGTTTTCCCCGATGGAGACTCCCGCACCCGTTTTATAGCCTACCTGCGCGAAAATGGCATACATTCGGTATTTCACTACCTAAGTCTGCATGCAAGCCCATATTACCAAGACAAGCATGACAAACGCCCATTGCCGCACTCCGACTTTTACACCGACCGCCTGGTGCGTCTCCCACTCTTTTACGACCTCGACCAGCAACAATATATTATTGAAACCATTCAAAAATTTCAGGTATAGCCCCAGCTCCTCCAATTAATCGTATCGTTCCCGATGATTTCACGCAAAGAACGCATTATTTCTCGCTGATATACGCTGATTAAATCGCTGATAAACGCTGAAGGGTCTGCGAAAATCTGCGAGAAACAGAAAAATGTTCATAACGTTGATTCCGCGCAAAGAACGCAGAGAACGCAAAGGTTAAAGTTCTCGCTTATATACGCTGATTTTTCTGCGCATTTCTGCGTAATACTTCTGCGAAAATCTGCGAGAAACAGAAAATACTTTCATTATCGAAACCATCCAAGGTTAGCCTAGAGCAACCTTTACTCCAGTGCTCAAAGCTGTGTGGCAAATGAAAAACAAATTATAAACTCGTGAAAATCCTCAATAAAACCATCACCCTACCCCGTTTGATTCATTTCGTCAAACGAAAAATCAAGTCTTTTACACAATATTCAATTACCATAATAAAACAATTCTTTTTAAACTACCTTATTTACAAAGTAATTACGAGTAATACCAGAAAAAAAACATTGAAGGAACGCTCTGTGGGAATAAGTTCTGACAAAAAATTCTTATTAAAACCCGATGGCACGCCGTTCTTCTGGCTGGGCGACACCGCCTGGGAGTTATTTCATAAGCTAAATAAAGAAGATGCTCAATTATATTTGAAAAACAGGGCCAACAAAGGCTTCACCATTATTCAGGCAGTTGTTTTAGCTGAGTTGGGCGGTTTAACCGTTCCCAACGCCTACGGACATTTGCCGTTGATTAACAACAACCCCTCAGACCCCAACCCTTACTATTTTAAGCATGTTGATTTTATTGTGGATGAAGCCGAAAAAGCGGGACTGTTTATTGGAATGTTACCCACCTGGGGCGATAAAGTAACCAATAAAAATGGCGGCGAACAGGTTATTTTTAATCGGGGAAACGCCTATGAATTTGGGTTGTTTTTAGGCAACCGGTACAAAGAAAAACCTATTGTTTGGATTTTGGGTGGCGACAGAAATGTTTACACCAAACAGGAAAATGAAGTTTGGACTGCTATGGCAAAGGGATTACGGAAAGGTGACAATGGCCAACACCTAATATCATACCACCCACAAGGAGGCACCACTTCATACGGGATGTTAAGAAATGAAGCCATTCTTGATTTTAATATGTATCAAAGCGGGCACAATCAACGATTTAATCAGGTTTATCGCTTTGCCGGATTTCTGTGCAGGGTTAAACCACGAAAACCGTTTATTGATGCTGAGCCTGCATACGAAGATATACCTGTTTCATTCTGGGAATATTACAATTGGCAAAATCCCGATAAAAGTAAAACCCCAATACTTAATGCCGACAACACCATTTTAGACAAATCATTCTTCGCCAAAGGGTTCTTTACCGATTATGATGTCAGGATACATGCCTATTGGAATTTTTTGTCGGGAGCCTGCGGTTATACCTATGGAGCAAATGCTATTTGGCAGATGTTCGAAAAAAATGGAAGTTATGCCATACCCTGCTTAACCGATTGGCGCGAAGCCATGGAATTGCCGGGAGCAAAATGCCTCACACATTTTAGGAAAATATTTGAACTTTATCCTTTTGAGCAATTAAAACCGTGTCAGAAAATCATTGCCAATGCGAACAATAACGATGACTACCATATCAGAACTGCAATGGCGACAGACGATTCATACATACTCACCTACTTATCAGTTGGGCAACACGTAACACTTAAGCTTAAAAACAACATCTACAAGGCTCAATGGTACAATCCGCGTACAGGTAATTCGTCCCCGCTACACGGCACATGCACAGGCAAACAAACATTTACACCACTCACCTCCGGAATCAATAACGATTGGCTTTTAATACTTGTAAAACAAAAAAGCAACTGAAATTCCGATTATCCGCAACGACAAAATAGAACCTTCTATGATTAAACGTGTCATTTTCAATTATTTCACGTAAAGAACGCAGAGAACGCAATGATTAACCTTCTCGCTGATATACGCTAATTGAACCGCTGATTCACACTGATATGTCTGCGAAAATCTCCGTAGTACTTCTGCGAAAATCTGCGAGAAACCTAAAAGTCTGCATGACGTTGATTTCACGCATGGAACGCAGAGAACGCATTTTTTTCTCGCTGATATACGCTAATTGAATCGCTGATTCACGCCGAAATATCTGCGAAAATCTGCGTAATACTTCTGCGAAAATCTGCGAGAAACCTAAAAGTCTGCATGACGTTGATTTCACGCAAAGAGCGCAGAGAACGCAAAGGTTAACGTTCTCGCTGATTAGCGCTGATTGAACCGCTGATAATCGCCGAATCGTCTGGTGCTTTAGCACTTCGGTTTCCTGCTTCCGGTTTCCTGCCTTCTGCCTTCTGCCTCCGGTTTCTGGTCTTCGTTCTCCGGTTTTCCTCCTGCATTCACCCTCCTTCTGCCTTCTGCCTCTCCCCTTCCTTCAAACTATTTTTTAAAAACAAAACCGAATATTCTTGCAATAATTTATTATAAATATTCATTTTTTTTGATGATTTTATAAGTAAATATTGTGAAAAACATTATTTTTGTCATCGCTTTACATGTAAATTTCCATCCGGTTTATTAAAGTATTCTTTTTAAATCAAGGAATTTCCAACAATTTATAAGTTAACCCCCATCATTAACTTATATTTTAATGCAAGGCAACAATCCCTTAGATTCACTTAATCTATTTAATCTTTATAGAATGAATAACCAGGTATTGCGTTACATCGATGATTTTATGGCAGGGGTAATAGCCAGAAACCCCGCCGAGCCGGAATTTCACCAGGCTGTACATGAAGTAATTGAGAGCCTTGCTCCGTTTGTGCTCGAGAATCCTGTTCTTTTAAAGAACAAAATTCTTGAGAGAATGACCGAACCCGAAAGAGTGGTTATGTTCAGGGTTCCATGGTTGGACGACCGTGGAGAAATCCAGATAAATCGCGGTTTCAGAGTTCAAATGAGCAGCGCCATCGGCCCCTACAAAGGCGGTATTCGTTTTCATGCTTCAGTAAACCTTGGTATTTTAAAATTCCTTGCCTACGAACAGGTATTGAAAAACAGTTTAACCTCATTGCCGATGGGTGGTGGTAAAGGTGGTTCCGATTTCAATCCGAAAGGCAAATCCGATATGGAGGTAATGAAATTCTGTCAGTCGTTTATGAATGAATTGCACCGTCATATTGGGCCAAACACCGATGTACCCGCCGGAGATATTGGCGTAGGCGGTCGTGAGGTAGGCTTTATGTACGGCCAGTATAAAAAACTACGCAACGAGTTTACCGGAACATATACCGGAAAAGGTATCGATTGGGGCGGCAGTCCTTTGCGTCCGGAAGCTACCGGTTACGGAACCACTTATTTTGCTGCTGAAATGCTCAAAACCCGTAACGACAGTTTCAAGGGCAAAACAGTAACCATCAGTGGTTCAGGTAACGTGGCCCAGTATGCTGTACAAAAAGTAAATCAGATGGGCGGTAAAGTGGTAACCCTATCCGACTCCAATGGCACCATCTACGACAAAAACGGCATCACCGACGAAAAACTTCAATATGTAATGATGTTGAAGAACGTGATTCGCGGTCGTATTAAAGAGTACGTTGAAAAATATCCCGAAGCAGAATACTGGGAAGGCCAACGCCCCTGGAAAGCCAAGTGCGACATAGCCTTGCCTTGCGCTACTCAAAATGAGCTCAATGGCGATGATGCTCAGGTATTGGTTAGCAATGGCTGTATCTGTGTAGCCGAAGGTGCCAACATGCCATCCACCCCCGAAGCAGTAAAAGTATTCCTCGACAACAAAATACTTTACGGTCCCGGAAAAGCAGCCAACGCTGGTGGTGTAGCCGTTTCTGGTCTGGAAATGTCACAAAACTCCATGCGTATATCATGGACTCCCGATGAGGTTGACCAACGCCTGCAATCCATTATGAAAAACATCCATGCCGCTTGCGTTAAAAACGGTACCGAAGATGGTGGCTTTGTAAACTATGTAAAAGGCGCTAACATCAGCGGATTTATAAAAGTTGCAAACGCCATGCTGGCTCAAGGACTGGTATAATCCAATTAGTTAAGCATAAAGAGAAACCGGAAAGCATCAGTTTTCCGGTTTTTTTGTTGTTTTATATTAAGAAGTGGTTTAGGAAACTCTTAGCCCTTAGCACTCTGCTCTCTGCTCTCTGCTCTTAGTTCCTAGTTCCTAGTACCTACCCCCTAACAACTGCCTACTCCCTTCTCCTGTTTTATTTCTCCTCCTGTCTTCCTTCTCCTTTCTCCGGTCTTCAGTCCCATGTCCCACTCGTTGGATTCAAAAAATCTTATATATTTGCAAATAAAAATTCTTAATGAATCAGATTAAAGACCTTCCACAAAACATCCTTCTAGGAGTTCAGTTTCTATTTGTTGCATTTGGCGCAACGGTTCTTGTTCCCTTATTGGTTGGTATTGATCCTTCAATAGCACTTTTTTCAGCCGGTGTAGGAACATTAATTTTCCATTGGATTACAAAAGGTATGGTTCCGGTTTTTCTCGGAAGTAGCTTTGCCTTTATTGCACCAATCATTGAAGCAACCCGTTTGTTTGGTTTTGCCGGCACCTTATCGGGAATTATCGCTGTGGGATTGGTTTATGGCATCATGTCGGCCTTGGTTAAAACCCGTGGCATTTCGTTTATAGAGAAGATTTTTCCATCTGTAGTGGTAGGCCCGGTTATTATGGTTATTGGGTTATCGCTGGCATCGGTTGGCGTAGATATGGCGAAAACAGACTGGATGCTGGCTTCCATTTCTCTGTTGGTGGCTATTGCTGTGGTTGTTTTCACACGTGGAATGCTGAAGTTGATACCTGTGTTTATGGGCATTTTGGTTGGTTATATAGTCGCTATAGTTTTAGGCAAGGTTGATTTCACTCTAGTGACAGATGCAGCCTGGTTTTCATTGCCATCTTTCACCAAACCCGAATTGCATTGGGGCGCCATTATTTATATGATTCCCGTAGCTATAGCGCCTGTTATTGAGCACATTGGCGACATGTATGCCATTAGTGCAGTTGCTGAAAAGAATTTTGTGCGCCAACCCGGATTACACCGAACAATGCTTGGCGATGGTATAGCCACTTCGTTGGCTGGTATGATAGGTAGCGTACCCAATACCACCTATTCGGAAGTTACAGGCGCCATATCACTTACAAAAGTTACCAACCCATTGGTTTTGCGTATCTCAGCCATATCGGCCATATTGTTTTCACTCATAGGGAAAATCAGTGGCTTCTTAAAATCTATTCCTACAGGTATTTTAGGCGGTATAATGCTGTTGTTGTTTGGCATGATTGCCAGTGTGGGTATTAAAACACTGATGGATTCGGCCGTTAATTTGAACAAAACACGCAATCAGGTTATTGTTTCGGTTGTTTTAACTGTAGGTATTGGTGGTGCCGTTATACAGTTTGGAAATTTCTCCATGGCGGGTATCGGTCTTTCGGCAATTGTTGGAGTTATACTGAATCTGGTAATTCCAAACAGTTCGAAACCGGTAAATATGAAAGAATAAAAGAAAGGCGTAGGGTTGAATGTTGAATGTTGGAAGCAAAGAGCTAAAAACTTTAAACTTTAAACTTTAAACTTTGAGCTTTGAGCTTCGAGCTAACAGCTAAAACAAACAACTTCGATCAAAAAACTCTGAACTATAAAAATGTTTGAGGCAACTGAGAAATTCCCTTCACTGGGTATAGAAGGCATTCAACAACTGGTTGATTTTTACCGGCAATACGATAACGAAACCAATGAAATTCGAAAAAACAGAGGTTTCTATTGCTTACCGGGTTGCGGTGCCTGTTGTTATGTGCCATCATCAAAAATAGAAGTGTCAGTTTTTGAGCTGATTCCCTTATCCATTCAAATTGCCATGAATGGAAAGGGCGATGAGACACTGCAGTTGCTTGAAACGGAAAATATTGAACAACAACCATGTATCTTCTATAAAAAAAACTCGGAAGACGGAAAACAGGGATTTTGCTCAGAATATGCCCTTCGTCCGTTAATTTGCAGGCTTTTTGGAGGTGGTGCCCGGGTAAAAAAGGACGCCACCCGCGAAATGCTGCTATGTAAATTATTGAAAGAAGAACACCGCCTTAATCAGGAGATGCTCGACCAAATCAGTCAGGAATTTCCGCTAAATTCTGACACTTCATCCATTGTCAGAAATTTAAATCTTACCTTTGATTCTAATCTTTACCCCATAAATATTGCCATGAAAAAGGCATTGGAGTATGTTATGTTTCGTATGCAATGGTACAACCCTGACGCCCCGGAACCTGACGAACCACCTGTATTAACGCCTGAAGGGGGTATGGACCATGCTGCCTGATTTATAAAAAATGACAAAAAGCACATCACAAATCTCAAAGTTAGAGGCACTCTTCACCTACGAAGACCTTTGGGTTATCAACGTGCTTTTTCGTAATATCAACATTGAAACAGATTTTTTTAGCGATGAGGCCAGCCAATACATCTGCAATTTCTGCAAGCGCAATGGATTGGCTTCGCTTATGTATCGTAACAAATTCTCCGATTACTTAACAGCTCGCAGCAAACTGGAATTGCGAAAAGAATATCTCTTTAACCTTGGCAGAAACACAGCCTTTCAATTGGTTGCCGAAGAAATCGTTAACCTTCTTCACGAGTATCAAATTCCATCGATATTATTAAAAGGAAGCTTTTTGGCACCATATGTTTACAAAGATGTGGCTTACAGACCTATGAGCGACATCGACATTCTGGTTCCGCCGGGTCAGGAACACAAAGCCTGGCAAATTCTTAACCCCGATGGCGATATCAGTCAATTATTTGATGACCCAACTGGTCATCATGTTCCATCGTTTATTTTCAGAGGTTGCTCCATTGAAATTCACAGAAATTTGTTCCCTGTAAATTTAAAATATACTTTACCGCTTGATGAGATTTTGGAAAACACGCTGCCCATTGCCGGGAAACACGCTTCAACCATCGATCCCCAGCAAATGGTCATTTATCTGGCCATACATATTTACTATTCGTACCGGAGAGGCGGCATTCGCTTAGGATGGTTTTACGATTTCTCAGCACTGGTGCAACATTGCGGAAACCAGATTTCCATTAACGACATAGAAACCATTGCAAAAAAATGGAAAGTTTGGGAGCCGGTTAAACTGATGCTCTCCTTTTACACCATTCTCGCTCCAGGCAATTCATTATCCATTTCCATATCAAAAGAGACCGAAAAGGAAATAGAAGCGATAATTCTGTTGCTGCAAACATCAGAAAACTCAAAAAATGAATACAGCTATGGCGTTACCATTGAAAGGTTTTTTCATACCAAAGGATTCAGAAATAAATGTAATTTTATCTGGAATATACTAACCGTTCAAAAAAATCAACGAAAAAAACTATCCTTTTACAGGGTGTGGTACCTTTTAAAAAATACAGGGCGGTATTTAATGAAAAGAATTTTAGGGTAAAGAGCGGAGGGCAGAGATCATAGGGCAAAGTGTAGAGTTGAAAACTTTGAACTTTGAACTAACAACTAAGAACCAGAAGCTAACAACTAGGAACTATCAACTGGGAACTAAAATAAACAGTTTTGAACAACAATAAAAAACGGATATTGGTATTTATCGATTGGTTTCTGCCTGGTTTTAAGGCGGGAGGCCCGGTGCGTTCTATGGCCAATATGATTGACCATCTGTATAATGATTTTGACTTTTTCATTATTACACGAAATACCGAATATTTAGAGCATCAACCCTACCCAAACATTGCATCCAACCAATGGAACGATTTTAAAGAAGGCGTAAAGGTTTTCTATGCCAGTGAAAAAAGTTGCTCTTTAAAAAAATGGCGGTCGCTGATAAAAGAAGTAGCACCCAACATTATTTACATTAATGGAATATATTCGCCCAAATTTTCGCTGCTGCCGTTGATTGCCGCCAAACTTTACAAGATAGCCCGAATTATTGTGGCTCCAAGAGGGATGTTGGCCGAAAGCGCCATTCATATTAAGAGCGTTAAAAAACGTGTATTCTTAAATGCTGCCAAACTTGCTGAATTGTACAAAGGAGTGGTTTGGCACATTACCAATGCCAAAGAGGGCGAAGATGTTGACATCAACCTTGGTTGTAAAGGTGAAAAAATTACAGCGCCCAATCTTCCCAAAAAAATTACCAAATCGTTTTCTACCATTATAAAGAACCCAGGCTCCCTGCGTATTTGTTCTGTTGCCCGCATTGCGCCTGAAAAGAACACCTTGTATGCTATGGAATCTCTATTAAAAGCCACGGGTAAACAGAAAATTATAGTCGATTTATACGGGCAGATTTACAACCATGATTATTGGGAGGACTGCGAAAATGTTATCAAACAAATGCCCGAAAATATTGAAATAAACTATCGGGGGGTAATTGCTCCCGACGAGATTTTATCAGTTATCAGTCAGTATCATCTGCTTTATTTACCCAGCCGTGGCGAGAATTTCGGGCATGTAATTCTGGAAAGCCTGATGGCCGGCCGTCCGGTTCTTATCAGTGACCAAACTCCCTGGCGAAAATTGGAAGAAAAACAGGCCGGCTGGGATTTACCACTTTCAAACATGTCTGCCTTTACCGAAAAAATAATGCTTTTATCGGATTATTGCCAGAAGCAATTTGATGAGTTATGCAGTGGTACCACAACCTTAGCTCAATCCATTATCAATGATAATGAGGTATTGAAAATTTACAAAAAAATGCTCAAAGGGGAATAGGGCGAAGAGCTAAGGGCTGAGGGCAGAAAGCTTTGAACTTTGAGCTAACAGCTAACAACTAAGAGCCAGGAGCTAACAACTTAATTCTCGATATTTTCCTAAATCTCGTTAATAGCAAACCTCCAACTGTTATTAATCCTGAAAGATAACCTATCCAAATTCCGGCTGGCCCAAGTTTCAATACAAATGCCAACAGGTAACCCATGGGTAAGGCAATTAAAAAATAGGCAATCAAAATAATAATCACCGGTATTTTAACATCTTCGTAACCCCTTAAAGCGCCCAGCATTACCACCTGAAGACCATCGAACAGCTGAAACATGCCGGCAATCAGCATCAACATACCAGCAATGGCAATTACCTCATTGCTGGCAATAAACAAACCGGGAATTATAAACCTGAAAAGACAAAA
>CALEUX010000022.1 GCA_937920475.1 uncultured Marinilabiliaceae bacterium | reverse complement strand
CTTTTCGCAAAATACATCCCGGACTATTTCGCTAAACTCACTCGAAAATTTTGAAAAGATACCCCCTTCTTATACGCAATAATAAAAGCCTCTTAAAAAAACAATACTATTTGTTCATTATTAGAGCATTGATAACATAAGACGGCTATGGGGCGTTGCCCTATGCTGTTGATGTCGCCCCGTTGGGGCTGGCTATTTATAATTCACTTTTAAGCATGATTGTTTTCCAAAATAACCTAAAAAAATCGTAATCTGTCAAAGTATAATTAATTAATGTTTTGTCTTTCCATTTTGGGTTTGAGTTTTTTCAAAATGACTTTTAACCCGCGCAACCATTTGTCGTTCAGTCATTTTATCGGCCGATTCAATGATAACGGGCTTTTGGGCAAACTGCGGAATCTTTTTAAGTTCTTTTTCCAATTGAATTTTGGCTGTAGATGGCCCGAATAAGTATAATTCCCGGGCTTCATTATCAAGCGAATGAATAATCTGATTAAAATATTGATGCATTTGTTGTTTTCGTCTGTTGGTTAACCGACCTGATGTTTCGGCAAGAATATTACCAAGCCGTGAAAATGGTTTCCTTTCACCAGGTATTCTGGTTCTGGTCTCAATCTTCGATTCCAATGTCAAAATCTGTTCGTTTTGTCCATCTTTCAAACTTATTAAAACAGCCTTATCGCTGTTTAACCAAATTCCAATCTCTTTTTTCATCCGTAAATAATTTTAAGAATATGGCCGGATGGAACTCGCATGATGAATTTTCATCCGTGTTTGTGTTTAACGAATCATGCTCGTTTCATTTTTCTATTTTTAATGTTGAGTTTGGCAGGAACTAATCCTTTAAAAAAGACAATAAACAATTTGTCAAAAAAACTAATGCATTCCTTAGTTTTTTGATTTAGATATAAACACCTTTTTAATAGTGATTTATGAATAGCAATTTTTTAGTTTTTCTTATGTTTTGAAGTTTTTAACCCATGTTTAAGTTACAAAATCGTAAATGTGGTGTCAAGTCTGTTGAGTACTTTAACAATTTTTTAATTTTAATCGGATGGCTTATTCAACATCATTTTTTTGGAAATAATAGATGAGCAGTGTTTCTTTGCAAAAAATGCATGTATGGCAAGGTATTTTATGGAATTAGCTTATCGTGGAACAGCTTATCATGGTTGGCAGGTTCAGCCCAACGGAATTTCGGTTCAGGAGGTACTTGAAAATGCGCTGTCGACCATTTTAGGTTATAGAATTGCCATAACAGGTGCGGGACGTACTGATACCGGAGTACATGCCAGTTATATGGTGGCGCATTTTGATTTTGATAACAAAGAGATAGATTGCGCTGGACTGACCAATCACCTGAATCGTTTCTTACCGGCTGATATTATTGTTTTTTCAGTTGTGCCTGTTAACAACGATGCGCATAGCCGTTTTAGTGCAATGGCGCGCCGATACGAGTACCATTTAGTCTTGCAGAAAAATCCATTTCTGACAGGATTAACACACCGCGTTGCCAATAAGCCTGATTTTGAAGCCATGAATCTGGCAGCATCCCATTTATTGGGCACCCATGATTTTACCAGTTTCAGCAAGCTTCACTCCAACGCAAAAACTAATATTTGTACCATTGCCAAAGCATTTTGGGAACAAAGAGGTAATCGATGGGTGTTTGTTATTGAGGCCGACCGGTTTTTAAGAAATATGGTGAGGGCTATTGTGGGAACCCTTTTGGATGCAGGACGTGGCAAAATTACGCCTGATCAGTTCTGCCAGATTACCGACTCTAAAAACAGGTCGCTGGCCGGCACTTCGGCTCCGGCGCAAGCACTTTACCTTGTTGATGTTATGTATCCGCCCGAAATATTTTTACCTTCATCAAACAAGAATCTTCACTTCTTTTAAAGATTCCAAATCCTCCAGGCTTCTTCGGCTTGTAAATGCAGCATTTCCAAACCATTTTCTGTGGTTGCTCCCTTTTCGGCTGCCTTTTTCATTAATAAAGTTTCGTTGGGATTGTAAATCAAATCAAAAATAATATGTTGTTTGCCAATGGCATTGTAAGGAATGGCAGGACATTCATTCACATTGGGATACATGCCAATGGGTGACGTGTTAATAATGAGCTTATATTCGGAGATTATTTCCGGGGTAAGTTCATTGTAGCCAACATGCGAAGGTCCTTGAGGGTTTCTTGAAACCAGACGGTATAAAATACCCAATTTTAACAAGCCATGGGCCACCGCTTTTGAAGCGCCACCTGTTCCCAAAATCAGTGCCTTAGTATGGAAAGGCTTTAACAGTGGTTCCAACGAACCTGTAAATCCCTTAACATCACTGTTATATCCTATTAAATAAGGTTTTCCTTCATGCCAGTTAATTTTTATTACATTTACGGCACCTATTTCAGAGGCTTCTGCATCCAGTTCGTTTAAAAAAGGGATCACCTGTTGCTTGTAAGGAATGGTTACATTCAATCCGGCCAGATAAGGATGTTGCTTTAAAAGGCCTGAAAACTCAACAATACTTTCAATGGCAAAATTCAGATAGCGGGCATCAATTTTTTCGCGCGAGAATTTGTCAGAAAAATAACCTTGCGAAAAAGAGTGGGACAGGGGGTAACCAATTAAGCCAAATGTTTTCATCCGTGTTTTTGTTTAACGAATTATGTTCGATTCATTTTGACAATTATTAAACCTCATTAGTCACATCTTTTTTCCGACTTCCAAGATGCTCGGTTATGTATATCACAAAAATTCCCAATAAAAAGAAAACCAAAGCCAGATAAAATGTTTTGTCGGTTTCGGGCAGATGCCAGTTATAGCCTATTACTTTAGTCTTTTCACCAAACAATGCGGTTATTTCGGTTTTCCATGGCCACAATATTCCCAACGAACCCAGAATAAAACCGGTAAGCATGGCAATGGTGGAATGAGGGAATCGTTTTAGCAACCAGGCCAGAAAATGCGAAAACAGAATCAATCCAATAGCAGAACCTGCCACCACTGGTAAAAGAATTCTCAAATCGAGGTGGTTAATGGCCTGTATCATTACAAGCTGGTAGTTACCCATCAGTATTAATACAAAAGAGCCGCTTAAACCGGGCAAAATCATACTGCAAACAGCTACAATACCACAAATAAAAAGGTACCACATGGCATCGTTTTCCGATGCGGGTTTGGTAAGCGAAATCAAAATTGCTACAGCAGTCCCAACCAGAAAGGAGGTAACAGAACCCCAGTGCCAGCGTTTAACTGTTTTACCGACAAAATAAACCGAGGCCAATACCAACCCAAAGAAGAAAGACCAGATATAAACCGGATGATTTTTAAAGAGGAAATCGAGCAAACGGGCCAGTGATAAAATAGCTATGCCAACTCCAAAAAACAGCGAAACAAAAAAAGTAAGGTCGGTATGTGCGGCGAACTGCTTGAACTTTCCCTGCATCAATAATTTAAACGCGGTAACATCAAACGATTTAATGGCATTAATTAAACGTTCAAAAATTCCTGTAATCAATGCAATGGTGCCTCCCGAAACCCCGGGAATTACGTTGGCAGAACCCATGGCTATGCCTTTTATGGTTGTTGATAGTTGCTCTTTAAACCAAACCCGGTTCATAATGCTGTTTTTCTCAGTGTAAACAATTGGTTGCTGCTAAAGGGATCAATTCTCCGGCTCTACTCCTTGCTATTTTTTTCAGGAATTTCGGGCAGAAGCGACATAAGGGTTGAACTATGCAGTCCTAACCGTTTTGCTTCGAGCGGAATTACATCGTTAGAAGCAATATTGCATAAGCTTACATTATTGCCAAATAAATTGATTAACCGCAGCTGGTGTTCTTTCTCCGGAGCATCCCAAATCAGCCTGTCCATGTTGAGCGATTCGCGCATTTGTGTTACAAAATGACGGTTCCAAACGCCGTCCTTATTGAAAATCTGAATGCTTTCATTTTCCTTAAGAATCACTTTCCATGCTCCGGCATCCATCTCTTCCTGAATAAATTCAATCCATTTATCATGGTCGGCATTTTCTATTGGTTTTGTTGGTGTACTTTGACTTATAACAGTATAATCAGAAGATAGCTGGCGAATATAGGATAGTTTTTCTTCTCTTTTAATGGGAATAATGCCATCAGAAATTTCGATGTATTCAATACCATAGCGGTCAAGATAGCGCCTGTAATCATCAATTAATCCCCTAACTGCAAAGGCTTCGAAAAGCGTTCCGCCAAAATAGGGTGAAATACCCGATTCGCGGTAAATATTAAGTTTTGATTCAAGGCTGGGGATTAATAAACTGGTGCCAAAAGCCATTTTAACAAAATCGGTATAAGGGGCGTTGCCTTCGGCAAAGTTCTCGGTTTCACGCACGCTCAAGCCTCTGTCGGTCATTATGGTAAGGCCTGTTTCCCGGGGTTTTTGTGTGCGGAATGGCAGATACGGAAGGTTAAAGTTCATAATCGAAATATTTGATAACGATTTGGTTAAGTTCCTGGTTATTTTGAATTATTTCTTCAATTTCGGGATATAGTTCAATAAAAAGTTCATAACTCTCGGGGTCGGCAGTTAATGCATCATTCAAAAACTTTGCCCCCTTTGCGAAAGCAGCATGTTCAAGGAAAAATTGTGCTGCCATCAGGTATTGAACAGCAGCACTTTCAGGAAATCTTTTGTGCCATTTTTTTAACAATGCATCGCCATTAATCCGTTGTGATGCAGCTATTTTAATATGCAGCAATTCATAAGCGTTACGCAAATTATCAGGGTCTAAATTAAAGCACGATTCAAAAGCAAGCGTTGCGCCCTTAATATCGTTAACCAATAATAAGGCTCTGGCCCTTAAATACAAAAACTCTGAATACTCGCCCGAAAGCATCAAGGACTTTTGGGTGGCTTCCAATGCCTCCTCGTTTTTCTCATGATTAATTAACAGAGAAATATAGCCAAGCCAGGCAGGAATATAGCCCGGGTCAACTTGCACGCATTGCCGGTAAAAACGAACAGATAATTCAATATTTTCCATCTGTTCCAGACAATCGGCCATGTAGTGATAAGCCAGCAAAGGCTCATAACCATAAGATATATAATCAATGTAACAATTCAGTGCGTCTTCAAACTTTCCCAGATGCACCAGCGCATTGCCTTTGTTGAAAAGGGCTTCGGCATGAGAAGGATTTAAGGCTAAAGCATAGTCGTAACAATTGTTGGCTGTTTCCAGCTCCTTATTTTTAATATAAAGGATGCCAATATTGTACCATGCATTCTCGGAAAAAGGGTTTACGGCCAGTAACTTATCATAAGTTTTCAGCCCATTTTCAATGTCACCAACTTTATCGTAGGCAAATGCCAGCTCAAATAAAAGGTTTTCATTATCAGGAAATTGCTGACATCCGGATTCAAGAAAACTGATGGTGCTTGCATAGTATTCGGTCTGATTCAGGTACAGGCCAATATCAAGCAGGTAATCTTCCTGCTCATCAAAGGCAATTTCCAGTGTTTTATTAAAACATTCTATCCCTTTATCTTCAAATCCGTTACGAAGATAGGCCCATCCCAGATTAAGATAAAACTCAGGGTTGGATTGTTCAAGGTTAATCAGGCCCTCCATTATTTCAATGGCCGACTGGTCGTCGCCTTTTTCCATTAATATGATGGCTTTTTTTGATAGGAGAGAAGTTGAGTTGGGATGTTGACGAAAGCCCAGTTGCAAGGCACGCTCAGCTTTTTCAAACTGATTTTTATCGGCATAGAAATCAAAGATGTTTTCGATGCTGTGAACGTCGAAATAATACTCTCTTTCGCCGTTCTCCATCTGTTCGAACCGTTCTACATCTTCCTTGATTTCATTATGATTAGTTTGCCAGGATTCGTGCATAATGCGTTAAAATTTCACTACAAATTTACTCATTTAAGTGGAGCTACCAACCAAAATGTAATCAATTCATTAATTTATACAATTTGTAACATCTATTTTTCGGGCTGGTGATAGGGCCTAAGCAGGTCGTTTACAGTTTTTACCGGATTAAAAGTTTCTATTGGTACTTCAACAAAAAGTGTGAGCCAATTTGCCATGGCCCCATTCCAAAGCCCGGGAAGCTCCAAAGCTTTTAATGGCTTACCATTGAACGATTTCTCAGAAATGAAGCCGGTCTCCGGGTCGGTGTATTGTGTCAGGTCAAATTTTTCGCCTTTATAATTGATGGGGCAACAAACCAAATCGACCGGATTAAAATGTGTTGCTGCTTTTAATTGGTTGGCCTGATGGGGATCGTTCAGATTTAATTGCGATGTTTCCAGAATTTGCAATGTTTCCTGTCCATTTTGTTCCATCACCCAGAAGGGCCCGCCACCCGGTTCTCCTTCGTTTTTAACCATGCCGCAAACACGTATCGGACGGTTGAGATACTCCTGCAAATAGGCTACTTTTTCTTGAATCGGTGAGGATGAAAACTCAGCAGGTAAATCAGCATATAAATCCGACTTAATAAAGGCGGTAATTTCTTGAATCAAATTGTTATTAGCCTGTTTGTCTAGTTGATTTAGAAAATTATAAATTGATTGACGTAAGCTGATTAACAATCCACCCAATGCCTTTTTATAGGTTATAGTTTTGGCTAAAAAATGTTCGGGAACCACATTATCAATATTTTTAATAAAGATAAGGTCGGCTTCTATTTCGTTAAGGTTTTCGATCAGCGCCCCATGACCGCCGGGTCGGAAAACCAAGTTGTTTTGTTCGTCTCTGAATGGTTCGTTATTGGGAGAAACAGCCAAAGTATCGGTATGCGATTTTTGCGAGCTAAACGAAACATCCAATCCGGTTTCAAATTTATTCTCGATGGCCGGTCCGCGGTCGTAAAGCTGTTTTTTAAACCATTCCTCATGTTCAGGACTAACTGTAAAGTGTACCCGAACCATTCCGTCGCTGTTAATGGCATAGCAACAGCCTTCTACCAAATGCTCTTCCATGGCCGTGCGAATGTCGTCGTTATACCGATGGAAATGAATAAGGCCTTTAGGTAGCTTACCGTAATTCAATCCTGTAGGTTCCAAAACTGTTTTTATAATTTCAGCGGCTTTTGATTTTCTCACATGCACGTTTTGCAGATTGTATCCTTTCATCTTTTTTTCCAAAAGAGGGAAAAAGGCAAAACGTGATAATAGTTCAGCAAATCTGACTATGGAATGGCTGTAAACAAGATTTTTTAATGCTTCGGGATTTTCAAGATACTGATAAAGGTCTTTAAACATACGGGTTGCAGCACCTGATGCGGGAACAAACTTAGAAATGGTAGCTTTTTCTGATATGGATTTCTGAAGCAAATCTGCGTATTTTTCAGAATCTGAGGCATTAAGATGTTTAATCCCATCATTAATGGTAGCAGGCCGCAAAACTTTTAATGGTGCAAAACCGTTTTTGAACCTCTCAACCTGAAGTTGAGCCAACTCAACGCTGATGCCTTTTTTATTCAACAGGCCAATATCTTGTTTTGTAAACATACCCTTGAGTTTTTTAATCTCATAAATATAATAATTTTATGTTATTATTTAAGGTGTATTCTGTATTTATTGCTTTATAAACCCACTTCCCGAATCACTTTTTATTCAAGAAACAGGTTGAACATCTGGTTTTTAATTAATCTTAATTGTTCTTTTATAGCTTAATAAGAATAAACGACAATTTGACCAATCAAGACGAATAGTGTAATGTTTTGTAAATTAAATATTTAGAAATTTGATTTATTCAAATAATTATTAATTTCGTATAACAAAAATTTCATTTTTAGTTACAAAAAACTGGTGGGTTGGTTTATAAGGTCATGTACTATTGAATAGCGTAATTGTTATTAACGAAACAAATAATGCTTTTATTAATCAAGCATACGCTTAAATTCTCGTGTGCATTTCCAATAGAATTGTTACCCGGAACCATGTTAACAAAAACAACTAATTTATTAAACGCATGAAACGAGCATGATTCGTTAAACAATAAATACGGATGAATTGAAAATCGGCGGAGCCAAAATTCATCATGCGAGTTCCCCCGATATATCGGAGTAACCTGTTCCGCAGCGCGGAAGGCTATTTAACAAATTAAAAACAAATTATAGACACATGAAAAGAATTCTTTCAACTACTTTATTTTTATTATCAGCCTTTGCTCTGATGGCCGAAGGTTATCAGGTAAATATGCAAAGCCAGAAACAAACTGGTATGGGACATACCGGTGCGGGTCAAAAACTTGGTGCAACCAGCATTCATTTTAACCCGGGAGCCATGGCTTTTATGCCCGGAAAATATGATTTTTCGCTGGGTGCCAGTGGTGTGTTTTCGAAGAATAAATTTGAAGGCACTCAAGGTATTTCCCGAAGCGATAATCCTATGGGTACGCCTTTGTTTTTTTATGGTGCCATGCAATTATCAGATAAATTTGCTGCCGGTATTGGCGTTAACTCGCCCTACGGTAACTCATTAAAGTGGGGCGATGATTGGCAAGGGCGTTATTTAATCCAGGATATATCGCTGCAAGCCATTTTTGTAAAACCCACTTTATCTTATAAATTAAGCGATAATTTAAGCGTGGGAGCAGGTTTAATAATTGGTTTTGGATCTGTTGATTTAAACAGAGCATTGAGTTTTGCTGCTATTAACCCAGATCTACCCGATGGGCAGGTGAACTTAAAAGGCAGCACTACTGCTTATGGGTTTACAGGTGGATTGTTTTATCAGGCCACTGAAAAATTTTCTGCAGGGATTAGTTACAGGTCAAAAGTTCTCATGAAAATGGAAAAAGGTGATGCTAACTTCACTGTACCCGCAGCTGTTTCTGCTTTATTTCCAGAAGATAATAAATTCTCAGCTGAATTACCTATGCCTTCAAACCTTACATTAGGCTTAGGTTTCAAAGCAAGTGAAAAATGGTTTTTTGCTTTTGATTTACAAGCAGTAGGATGGTCAGCTTATAAATCTCTGGATTTTGATTTTGAAAAGGAATCTGTTGCTGTTCAGGACTCTAAAAATGCCAGAAAATTTGAAAATACTATGATTTATCGTTTGGGAGTCAGTTATAAATCTTCCTCTACAATCGTTTTAAGAGCTGGTGTATATTATGATGAAACACCAATACCAAAGGATTATCTCACTCCCGAAACTCCCGGAACCAATAAAGTTGGCGCTTCAATTGGATTATCCTGGTTTTTATCTGAAAAATTTAGTGTTGATGCTTCATTATTAAGAATAATGGGTGAAGAAAGAAAAGATGGCTACAGAAATTACCCATCTGCAGCTATGCCCATTGGTTTTTATGGCACTTACAACACCAGCGCCTGGTTGCCGGGCATCGGTGTTAGCTATACCTTCTAAAAAAAAATATTATTCCATTT
>CALEUX010000021.1 GCA_937920475.1 uncultured Marinilabiliaceae bacterium | reverse complement strand
AAACTTTTGAAATTTAATCTGTAGAGTTGGCTGAAAATCTTTCAATCAATAATCAATTTGCCCTGTATACCCGCCCCTTCCACTCCATTGAGCGGGTTCGGGCAATTTTAAGATTGCGTAGCACAATGTTGGCAAAGGCAAACAGTTGACTAAAATGCAGTTTCAGGTTATTCATTATATTTTGCCTGCTAACCACTGAAACCATTACTTTCATTGAAATTAGCAGAACCAACGATGCCCCCAAAAAATACCATTGTGCAAACAGAGCAAAAAATGGCAACCTAAAAAACACCATGAATCCATAAAATAACAACCACAACCGGCTTCCTCCAAAATAGTGGTGCATGTTTCGGGCAAAACCACTAATGGCATCACTTTGGGAATGATACATTCGGCAAAAAACATC
Organism: uncultured Marinilabiliaceae bacterium; assembly: GCA_937920475.1. GTDB lineage: Bacteria > Bacteroidota > Bacteroidia > Bacteroidales > Marinilabiliaceae > CALEUX01. The sequence continues at coordinate 6,973 of CALEUX010000021.1, read as the reverse complement.
TTCATTACCGGTTAAAACAGTGATTCTATATCCCGCCTGTTTCATTTTTCGGGCAATCAGGATATCCTCCACATTATTATTCCACACTTTTTGGTGCCACTGGTTCATTCGGTAAGCATCGGCCTGGAACATCATAAACTGGCCATTAGCCGCCGATAAGGAACTGAACCATGGAATACGCACGGCCACAAGCGGCAGAAAAGTTAACAATATCCAGTTCATTATGGGAACTACACGCCACTCTCCTTGCGACACCATTATTTGTTGAGGGAAAACCGATAATAAACCCAAACGCTTATCATGAATGTGGCTAACTGCTTTGGATATGGCATCAGGACTCAGTCTGACATCGGCATCCAGAAACAGAAAATAATCACCGGTGGCTCTTTTGGCCAACTCATGGCAAGCAAAGTTTTTACCCACCCAGCCTTCGTGCAACGGCTCATTGTTAAAATAAGAGAAACCGGCCATGGTCAACTCATATTGCTGAAGTATTGCTTCAGTGTTATCAGCAGACTGGTCGTTACACACAATTATTTCAGTATTAAGATAGTTACTTTTGATTAAGTCGTTTAACAAAACCGGCAAAACGGTTTCTTCATTTCGGACAGGTATGAGTATTGAAACCTTTGGATTGTCTGAAATTTTTAAAACAGGATTTAAATAAGGTTTGGAAAGAAAATTAACCAAAACCACCAAAAACCTGAGTAGTAACATAAAAAATAATATCAGTCCAATAATGTCAATCATAGAAGTAACTGTTTAAAGTTTGATGTAAGATTTTTAGAAGCGAAGCATCGCGTAGTCCCGAGAATCGGGATAAGATAGATAGAGAAGATTTATAAGGTTTTATAGATGTCCTGGCATCTTTCCAGACTTATCTATCCATCTAATAATCTTATCCCGATACTCGGGATTCCGTAAACTTCAATTCTAATCATCTTAATAAAAATTTCAATATAAAATTTAAACACTTTCTGCGTTAATCAGCGTAACATTTCAGCGAAAATCTGCAAGAAACCTCCAAGCTGTTCAAAAATTAATTTTTAATAATTCTACTTTGACACATTCTTATTGACAACCACAGAAGCTCAATTATCAACAAATTACGCTTACTCTTCTATTATTTTATCATTTTAGTTATACAAACCCTGAAAGGGTTAGATCAATAACCCGGGGTACAGCCCCGGGATGCTGAAACAACAAAACCAAAGCCCTGAAAGGGCGACAGCAATTCTAATCCCATACATATTTCTCAGCCTATTCAACGCTTTATTTTTTGAGGAATTTCCGGTAATCATCCTGTATACTTTTGATAGAGATTGTGCCATATTTTTATATTGCTTACGCCCTTTCGTGGCTACTTTTGATTTATTTACATTTTCATAGGGCGCTGCCCTATGCTGATGATGTCGCCCCATTGGGGCTGGCTATCCACAATCTACTATTAAGCATGATTGTTTTCCAAAGCAAAATAAATAATATAGTATTCTGTCAAAGTAGAACTAATGTCCGAAAAAAACCAGTCTTAAGCTTATTAACTTAATCTGCCAGCTTGTTGTTCAACAGCTTTTTCATAAAACATCCGGAAAGCCTGCTCAATGCCTTGTGTTGATGCATCGTTTAAAGTATGTACACCCAAATAAAATGTAAGAGTAGGTTTACGTTGCGAGAAATAATCTGTTAAAGCCACATAAAAACAGATTTGTTGAATATCGCTTTTCTTTACCACCTTCTCTAAACCTTTCTGAAATTGAAGAACACCCGCTGCTGAGGATGCTATTCTGCCTTGCGGATACATTACTACCAGGTTACCGGGCTGTTTCAGTTTATCGGCTGCATAATCAATACTCTCTATCACAGACCGATTGCCCGGATTGATTGAAAACCCGCCTATGCGCGTTAAAACCATACGAGGTTTGAGTTGCTCTTCGAGCATCATAACATAAAGCCGTTTTTTCAGAAAGCGCTTATTGAGGTAATAAACCCAAAAACCATCCCACCAACTTACATGATTTCCAACAACTAAAATGCTTGATAAATTATTGGGCCACCTACCAATAACCTCAATTGCCTGAAAATCAATTTTCAAAATTTTATGCAGGTACCAGTTAAAAAAACGGTCGATTAATGGATGATGACGGGCTGGAATCATTTTTCTGTAAAACAATTAGTAATTGTTTAAATTTTATATTGAAATTTTTATTAAGATGATTAGAATTGAAGTTTACGGAATCCCGAGTATCGGGATAAGATTATTAGATGGATAGATAAGTCTGGAAAGATGTCAGGACATCTATAAAACCTTATAAATCTTCTCTATCTATCTTATCCCGATTCTCGGGACTACGCGATGCTTCGCTACTAAAAATCTTATATCTAAATTTAAACAGTTTCTTAATTTATGGCAAAACGAACCTCAGTATGGCAAAAAACAACAGTTGCACCCAAAACAGTCGGGCAGCCACAGGCTTGTTGGTTTTGATGTTCATCAATTCAAAAACACCTACCACAATAACCGCCACAAAAAACCACATCAGGTAATTCTGTACGGGCACTTTATTCCAGGCCCAGCTCCACATACCTGTTTTCATGGCCACAGGTTCCAGAAAATAATCGAATACCACCATGAGTGCCGCAGCCGAAAAGGGCACCCATTTTTTCAATGCTTCCACAGAGCGAACTATGGCTGTTGCACCATAAGCCAAAACCAACCAATTGGCACCAATCAGCAAAGGCGTTTCAAGTATTTTAAACCCCAATGAACCACCATAAAAATAACTTCCAAACAACAGTCCTGTTTTGGTACCAATGGCCTCCACCAGAAAGGTGAATAAAAACACTATCACAAACACAACTATATGCCTAAAATCGAAAGGCTTATGAAAAAGCAGTAGTAGAAAAAGGTTTAATGCTACCGAAAACGGTATTAAAACTTCAAAAAAAGGCCGGGTTACCGGTATTAAAAACCCTGCAATGCCTACTGCATAGTAAATAATCAGAAATCTTTTAACCTCTGTTTCGGTAAGTTTTTTACAATAATTAATAATGATGCTCATTTTAAGTAGGTGTTTAAAATTATTCTTAAAACCCGAATATCTGGAAAAGTTACTTGTTACTATTTATCGGAAAATTGACATAACAATAAAACTCTTCTATATAAAAAATCCATTCTTTGTTTTAGTGCTCAAGCCGCACGGGCTCTTACTTTTTTTCTCCAGCAAAAAAAAGTAAGCAAAAAATGCCGCCGCTGCAGATAATTTCCTAAAAATCACCTTAATTGCCTAAAATCCGGGAACTCGCTACGCTCAAACAGCCCGGATTTCTTAACGTCAATTAATCTAATTTTCTTAACGGAAATTCTCTGAGGCGGGAAGCTAACCCCGGGAAACAAAAAACTACCAGCTTACTTATGTACAAACACATTCAATTAAATTCTAAAAATTTAATTGGACACAATTAATCTTATATAAAAATAAAAGTTCATTAATCTTTTTTTTGGTTTACAGGTGGATAGCAATCTGCCCGCAAAGCACGTAAGTAATATAATATCAAACGATTGTTTTTATCTTACATCAAAAAATTCTTCAAATCTAACAATCTATTGAGTTAAAGAATCCACAATTTTTGCCGATGCCAGGCACAACGGAATTCCGCCGCCCGGATGAACGCTTCCACCTGTAAAATAAAGGTTTTTATATTGTCTCGAAAAATTGGGGTGACGCATAAATGCCGCTAAAGGCGAATTGCTGCTGTGTCCGTAAAGCGAGCCATTAACCGAGCCTGTACGATGTTCAATGTCAAGCGGTGTTACAATAGTTTCGGTTTCAATATAAGAATCAATGTTTAAATTCAGTGCTTCGTTTAATTTTTCTAATATAATATGGCGGGCTTTGTCAGTTTCAAAATCCCAGTTCTGCCCAATGTTTTCTGGTGCATTTACCATTACAAACCAATTTTCGGAACCTGTGGGCGCATCAGCCGGATTTACTTTACTGCTGATATAAACATAAACCGTAAGGTCGTTGGCCAGTGTTTTGGTTTTAAACAAACCATCAAATTCTGCTTTATAATCCTTGCTAAAGAAAATATTATGCACATCCAGAGAGGTATTTAACTTCATACCCCAATAAAAAATCAATGCCGACGACGAACGTTCTCTTCTCATCAGCTTTTTAAACCGATGTTCTCTTGGTAATATATCGCGGTAAAACAATGTAACATCAACATTACTAATAACAATTGATGCCGGATAGATGTAATCGTTGGTACGAACACCGGTTACTTCTCTACCTTTGGTTACAAGCCCGGTAACCTCGGTGTTATATAAGAACTGAATTTCTGCCTCCTTAGCCAACTTCAAAAGAGCTAATACAATTTCGTACATCCCTCCCTGAGGAAGATAAGCACCAGTATTATGCTCCAAATGAGCAATCATATTTAAGGTAGCCGGTGCCTTATAAGGATTACTGCCATTGTAGGTGGCATATCTGTCAAATAGTTGAACCAGATTACTGTTGCCAAAACTCTTTTTATTCCGTCGGTGCATAGTTAATAATACATCCAAACGGTGCAGGGCCTTTAAACTTTTTCTCCCGGCCTCACTAATAAGTGACGACAGTTTATGAATTGTATTAAAAAGAAAAAAGTCGGCTGTTAAGTTGTATCTAAAAGCTTGTTTCTCTAAATACTGCTCCACTGCAACAGTATTAAAACCCTTATCCTCAAGCTCTTTTCGAAAATCAGCAAAATTACTCCATGCTCTTAAATTGCTGCCATCTGAAAAAAAATAGTTGCACGTAACAGGCAACGACTGTAGGTTTAAATAATCTTCACGCTTTTTACCAAACAATTCAAATAGGTCATCTAATAAATGAGGCAGGGTTAATAAGGAGGGCCCCATATCAAAACGATATCCTTTTGATGTATGCTGCGACATTTTCCCTCCCGGGGCATCCGATTTCTCAAAAACCGAAACATGATAACCCTTTGCTGCTAACCGCAAAGCTGCTGCAATACCACCAATTCCGGCGCCTATAACACATGCTGTTGGTTTCTGATTAGCCATAAGAAAAATTGAATGGTTCCGGTTTTTTGTTTAATTATTTCTTTAATTAACTAAACAAATATACCTTGCAAATGGTTTTATGTATATCAAATATAATTGATTTAAACGATTATGATTTAGAAGAAGATGTTTAAATTTAAATATTAGAGGTATGAAGCTGCCTGTTGGTAAGCTGTCTAATCATCTTGATTACAATATCAATATAAAATTCAAACAGTTTTAAGCTATTAGCAGTTAAGAAAAACAAATTAAAAGCTTTGTATGAATTCAAAAAAGGTTATAATAACCGGTTCAGGACTCGGAGGTTTAGCCACTGCTTTACGTTTGGTTACCAAAGGGTTTGATGTAACCATTCTGGAAAAGTACCATCGTGCCGGAGGTCGTTTAAACCTGCTTGAAAAAGATGGCTTTAAATTCGATTTAGGCCCTACCTTTTTCAGCATGAGTTACGAGTTCGATGAGTTGATGGAAAGTGCCGGTATAGATTACCCTTTCGAATTTATTGAACTGGAGCCTCTTTTTACCGTTAACATCGATGGGATACCCAAAACTTTTACCATTTACAAAGACCTGGATAAACTGGCTGCCCAATTCGAAGGCATTGAACCACATTTTAAAGAAAAGATGGAAGCCCATCTTAAAAAAACTGGCACCTTGTATCACGATACCATTAATAGGATTGTTCACCGTAATTTCAATTCTTTAAGCGATTATATTACCCAGTTAACCAAAGTACCATTAAAACATAGTCCGCTCATTATTAAATCGATGTGGACTGAGCTGTGCAATAGTTTTGAGTCGAAAGAAGCCCGCATGATTTTTTCGCTGGTGGGATTTTTTCTGGGAGCAACACCCTTTGACACACCTGCCATTTTTTCGCTGCTCAATTACATCGAGTTAAAGCACAATGGCTATCACAATGTGAAGGGAGGCATGTACAAAATTGTTGAAAGCCTGGTAGAAGTTTTGGAGCAAAAGGGTGTTAAATTTCATTACAACACCGAGATAACAGGTGCCTTGCAGAAAAACGGGTCTCTTTTTGCGCTAACCGACCAACATGACCAAAAATGGATAGCCGATTATTTTGTAATTAATGCCGATGCGGCCTGGTTCAGAGGTAAAATTCTGGGTAACCAAAAATATACTGAATCAAAACTCGATAAAATGAAGTGGACTATGGCGCCACTAACCATTTATCTTGGGGTTAAAGGAAAACTTGACAATTTGCAACATCATAACTATTTTTTAGGTAACAATTTCGATGAGTATGCCAAAGGGGTTTTTAAGAACCAGGTTTCATTCCAAAAGCCTTATTACTATGTAAATGTACCATCAAAAAACAATCCGGAATATGCACCCGAAGGCTATGAAAGTTTGTTTATTTTATGTCCATCGCCCGATTTACGCTATAAACCAGATTGGAGCGACCGTGAAACCATTGCTCAAAATATTATTGACGACCTTTCGGAACGAAGTGGTTATCCGCTAAACGAAATGATTGTGAGCAAAACAATATTGTCGCCCGAACATTGGGAAACCATGTTTAACCTATACAAAGGAAGCGGTCTTGGACTTGCGCACAACATGAACCAGATTGGCTGGTTTCGTCCGGCCAATAAAGATGAAAAATTGAATAATGTGTATTATGTGGGAGCGTCCACCATTCCAGGAACCGGATTGCCCATGACCATTATCAGCAGTAAGCTCACAACCCAGCGGTTACTGGACGATATACAAAAACAACAGAAATAAACTAAGTAACTGTTTAAATTTAGTTTTCTCTTTTTATTAAAGACTATTAGAAGTTTAGACTACAGACAGATAGATTAGACTTAATAGAAAAAAGAGACAAACAAGATTATTAAGTTATTTTACTTATTTTAAATATTTTACGTTTTATATCTA
>CALEUX010000020.1 GCA_937920475.1 uncultured Marinilabiliaceae bacterium | reverse complement strand
AGATTCATCTACTGTTTGTGTAACCTGAACATTCCCTTTATTTTCAATTGCATCCAATAATGATATCTGCTTTATTTTTTCAATAAAATTCAAAGCATCAAATTCATTATCAAACTGGTCATCATAACCAATTAATGCTTGGTAGCCATCGCTTCTGATTAAAAATCTGGGTCTGAAAAAAAACAATTCAGGGAAAGGAACGGTGGGTTCTTTTTGAAAATCATTCAATTTGAACAACTGCGATTTTAATTGGTACGAAAAAAAACCAAGATACCAGTCGGGCGATGAAATGCAGGATTCCAGGTCGGCCACTGCACAAGTTACTGTTTCAATGGAACCAAAACCGGCCAGCATTTTAAAACGGCTGTTTTCCTGATAAATGCCAGATGCTTCGCCATAACGGTCGATTAAAACCTGAGCAATTTCAAACGATTCGGCCAGTTTAACCAATCGCTGGTCCAGCTCAGTAATATGTTCAAATAATAAAGGAATCCATTTTCGCATGATTGCAAAGTTAATGTTGGAAAACACACGATGCAAAAATGGGTTGGTATAAAGCAATAAAAAAGCGCCCGGCAAGACGCTTTTCTTTAATCACCTTATTTTCGCCCCGGGAAAGTTGCAATCCTTTAAAACAAACTTTACTTTTTCACCGGGCACTAACACCTTAAATCTAATTTAATTACGGCTTAGAAACTCGGCAATTCCTTCCTGAGTGGCTTTTAAACCAGTGTTGCCTTTGTGCCAGTCGGCAGGGCAAACCTCGCCATTCTCTTCAAAAAACTGCAGCGCATCTACCATACGCAAAGTTTCTTCAACACTGCGGCCGAGTGGCATATCATTAACCACCTGGTGACGCACCACACCATCTTTATCAATTAAAAACAAACCTCTGTAGGCCATTGGGGTTCCAATAAATACCAATTGACCATCATCGTTATAATCATAATCGCCTGCCAATACATCATAATTTTCCGAGATGGTCATACTGCTATCTGCCACCAAAGGGAATTTCACACCTTTAATACCTCCATCTTTTTTTTCGGTTTGTAACCACTTCCAATGCGAGAATTCCGAATCGGTTGAAACTCCTACCACGGCAACATTTCTTTTGTTGAATTCCTCAATCTTGTCCTGAAAAGCAATAATTTCGGTTGGACAAACAAAGGTAAAATCGGCAGGATAAAAGAAGAATACCACGTATTGCTTGCCAAAATACTGTTCTAAAGAGAAATTCTCAACAATTTCGTGGCCATTAACAACAGCTTTGGCTGAAAAGGACGGCGCTTTTTTTCCAACTAATACAGACATAAATTATTTTTTAGATTAATTAATATTGGTTTGTAACAATTTTTAACACTCTGATTACAATTCATTTAAATATTAAGTACAAACTTATTAAATTGACAATAATATTCAAAGTATTTAGGTATTTATTTACCTTTTTAATATCTATACATTATAACATGATTCTATAATCACTAGAAAAGGATTGCGATAGATTTTTCGATTTATAATTCACACAGCCATACTAAAGCAATAGTCAACCATTACTTTTATGAAGTTTTGGAAAAGAAGTTATAGCCAAATAAGACATAAAGAAGGTCTCAAAACTCTAGTTGTGTTTGGTGTAATTGTTCAATTTTACAGGTACTAATTCGACAATTTTCACAATAACATCAACTGCCTTTTCCATACTTTGAACCGGAATAAATTCATACCGGCCATGGAAATTGTGACCGCCAGCAAAAATATTTGGCGTTGGCAAACCCATAAACGACAACCGTGCACCATCGGTGCCGCCTCTGATAGGCCTGACAATAGGTGTAACATCAACCATTTTCATTGCCTCTTTTGCCAAATCAACGATGAACATTACCGGTTCTATTTTCTCGCGCATATTGTAATATTGGTCGCGCATTTCGAGTTTGGCGGTTCCTGCGCCAAACTCAGCGTTTATTTTATTTACGAGGTGTTGTATCTCTCGTTTCCTGTCGGCAAATCGTTCGTTGTTAAAATCTCTGATAATAAATTGCATTTCAGACCTTTCAACATCACCAACAAAAGAATTAAGATGATAAAAACCTTCGTACCCTTCGGTATGTTCGGGCGTTTCGTGACGGGGCAACATGCTTACGAATTGGTTGGCAATGCGCATGGAGTTTTTCATCTTGTTGCGGGCATATCCGGGATGCACATTCCTGCCTTTTATAACAACTTTGGCAAAAGCCGCATTAAAATTTTCATATTCCAACTCTCCTATTTCACCGCCATCTAATGTATAGGCAAAATCGGCTCCGAATTTATCTACATCAAACTTATCGGCACCTTGACCAATCTCTTCGTCGGGAGTAAAACAAATACGTATTTTGCCATGCTTAATTTCAGGATGTTGTATTAAAAACTCCATTGCCGTAACAATTTCAGCAATGCCGGCTTTATCATCGGCACCGAGCAAAGTTTTGCCATCGGTGGTAATAATATCCTGACCAATATAATTAGAAAGCTCCGGAAATTCTTCAGGCTTGAGTACAATACCTGATTCCTCGTCCAAAATAATATCTCCACCATTATATTTCTTTACAATTCGTGGGTTAACATGCTTACCTGTAAAATCTGGACTAGTGTCAACATGAGCGATAAAACCCACCACGGGTATATTTTCTGATATATTGGCCGGTAAAGTTGCTGTAAGGTAGCCATTTTCATCCACCTCAACTTGGGATAATCCGATGCGGGTAAATTCATTGGAAAGATGGCGGGCAAAAAACATTTGTCCCGGTGTGCTTGGCGTTAGGCCGGTGTTATTATCTGATTGTGTATCGAAAGATACATATTCAAAGAAACGCTCTATTAAAGTCATTTGGTAATTGATTAATTAAAATTCAACAACAAGTAAAAGCAAAGTTGTCCCTTACTGGTTTACATCGTCGGAGTTGAATACAAATCCCAAACGTTTGCCGGTTCGCATACGCGATTGCATTATCTCTTCGTTCATTTGCGCTAACGATACTATTTTCATATTATCGTAGGGAGGCACCAATAAATCAAATTCGAGTGAATAAAGCATGGCTGTTTCAACAATTCTCAGCAAGGCTTCGTGGCTAATAACTGAAGTTTCAAAACCACTTAATCCCATCGACCGTTGTCGTTTTCCTTCAACAAAAAAGTGACCTTCACCATTAACAAAAACACGAGCCACCAGATACCCAAGGTCGTCCTGACGGTTGTAGCGAAACGAATCGAACAAAAAATTATAAATATTGATTACACCGCAATAGCACCTGGCTCCATTCTCCTTAATATAAGGCAATTCCCAAACTTTATGTTCCCTATCGAATTGAAAAGCATTGGTATGCATATTAAAAACTAAAACATCGCCGGCTATTTTAAGCTTTGCCACAAACTGACCCATATCGGCATATTCAATTTTTAAACGTTCATCGCTGTCCTCCAGATAAGGATTAAATATGGCAGGCATTTTTGATAAAACTTCTTTCAATTCACCAAAAGCAAATTTGGTAACATCAAAAACCTTTTGTTTGAGTAATGCTCTGGTTTTTAGCTGGTGTAGAATTAAATCCTGAGGACTGTTCTTCATAAATATTAAATTTGCGGTAACACGAATATAAAAAAACAATCTTCCACAAAAAATAATAGCCTTCAGAAATTGATTCTGGAGGCTATTATTTTTTATAATAAAAGTTGAACAATCAAGCTTTATTATTGATATAACTATTTTTACACATTAGTAGGCTCTGGCAAACAAAACCCTTCGTGACGAAGGCTTTCCGGTTACCATACATTTGCCATTTTCTTCGGGGGCATCCAATGGAATACATCGAATGGTGGCTTTTGTTTCGTCCTTAATGAGGGCTTCTGTCTCGCTTGAACCATCCCAGTGGCAAAGAAAGAACCCACCTTTTTCATCTAAAAGCCTTTTAAACTCATCGTAATTATCTACAATGGTTGTATTTTCTTCTCTGTATTTAAAGGCTTTATTAAAAATATTTTGTTGAATATCGTCGAGTAATTGAACAATAGCCTGCTCAATGCCATCAAATGGAAGTACAGATTTTTCGAGTGTATCGCGGCGAGCCACTTCAACCGTTCCATTTTGTAAATCGCGAGGCCCCATGGCCAAACGCACGGGTACGCCTTTTAGCTCATATTCAGCAAATTTCCATCCCGGTTTGCGCTTATCATCATCATCAAATTTAACCGAAATACCAAGTGCCTTTAATTTATCTGAAACGCCTTTCACAACCTCAGAAATTTGGGCTAACTCTTCCATTTTTTTGTAGATGGGAACAATAACCACCTGGATGGGTGCCAGTTTGGGAGGCAGTACCAAACCATTGTCATCTGAATGCGACATAATAAGTGCCCCCATCAAACGGGTAGAAACACCCCAGGATGTTGCCCATACGTATTCAATTTTCCCTTCCTGATTGGTGAAAGTAACATCAAACGCTTTGGCAAAATTCTGACCAAGAAAATGAGAAGTGCCCGATTGCAATGCCTTGCCATCCTGCATCAACGCTTCAATAGTCATGGTTTCCAGAGCACCGGCAAAGCGCTCGTTGGCAGTTTTATAACCCTGAACCACCGGCATGGCCATATACTTTTCGGCAAACTCGGCATAAACGCCCAGCATGGTTTCAGTTTCTTTAATGGCTTCTTCGCTGGTGGCATGGGCTGTATGCCCTTCCTGCCAAAGAAATTCGGCGGTACGAAGAAACAAACGCGTCCGCATTTCCCAGCGCACCACATTGGCCCATTGATTAACCAATATTGGTAAATCGCGATACGATTGAATCCAGTTTTTGTAGGTATTCCAAATTATTGTTTCAGAAGTAGGCCTAACTATATACTCTTCTTCAAGTTTTGCATCGGGGTCAACAATAACTCCTTTGCCATCGGGACTGTTTTTGAGGCGGTAATGCGTAACAACAGCACACTCCTTTGCAAAACCTTCCACATGAGCAGCTTCTTTACTAAAGAAAGATTTTGGAATAAACAGCGGGAAATAGGCATTTACATGTCCGGTAGCTTTAAACATATCGTCCAAAACCCGTTGCATTTTTTCCCATATAGCATAACCATAGGGCTTAATTACCATGCATCCCCTAACAGCTGAATTCTCAGCTAAATCGGCTTTCAAAACCAAATCGTTGTACCATTGGGCATAACTTTCAGCCCTGCTAGTTAATTCTTTTGCCATAATCTTTTAATTGCTAACTCATTATTTCAGGAGGCACAAAAATAGGAAAAATACCATTATACAAAACATCTGCACACTATTCAACTAAAAAAACTATTGAACTATTACCCTTCATTAGTATATTTGCATTTAATGGTTTTTCACATTTTTTGTTCTTTTTTAAAAATAAGTATTCAAAGTAGCAGAAAAAGTGGTTTTTGGTATAAATTTTGTTCTGATTTATTCAAACTTATCAGGAGGATTAACGATGAAAGCAAAGAACCTGACAACCGTATTGGTATTAGTAATGCTGGTAAGCGCTTGTAGCACAAGTCGTATTGCCGGCCCGGGCGTTTATTATGATGATGTGTACTACGTACCAGGAGCTACCCGCGATAATATTAATCAGGCATTTTCGCCGGTACCTGCCATTAGCAAGGATGCTAAAAAATCCGAGAGCCGAGATTTTGAGATGCAGCAAAGAGAATATCAAAAGACCAGAAACTCAGGCGAACAAGACACCCGCGATTTTGCGGCCCTTCAGGAACAATATGCAGCGCTTTTAAGTGATGATAGCACACAGGAGGTTGATACTCTGATTTATTATAACGATGAAACCGGCTATTGGGTTGGAGGCTTCGATGGATCAACCATGGATCGCGATTACGCTGAACGAATGATTCGCTTCCATGGGCCGTTTATTCGCATACCTTATTACTCCCCGGTATACAGTGAAATAGTTTATTTTAATCACTACGACTGGAATGTTTATGTAGATGGGAATTATGCTTACGCATTTCCATCCTGGACCAATCGTTGGTATAACTCATTCTATTACAACTCATGGGGATATCCAAGATGGTCAATAGGCATGTCGTGGGGATATCCATACTACAACTACTGGGGATTTGGTTATGGATGGTACGACCCGTTCTACTATTCATTTTATAGCCCCTATTCATATTGGCATTATCCATACTATCGCCATCCATATTATTACGGAGGCGGGTATTACAGTGGGCACAATCCAAAAACATCCAACCGGACTTATCATTCAGGAATGAGAACCGGGCTCAGTTCCAATACACGGCCTTTAGCCAGTACATCTTTTAACTCCAGAGAAATTCTTAAAAGAACCTCCGGAGAGAGAGTTGAAGTGACCAACAGTGGCACCCGCATTTCACGCGACCAACAGGGAAATACCCGTTACGAGACTGAAGGTGGCACCGTTTACACAAGAACATCCAGAGGCGGGGCAAGTCAGGAAGGCCTGAAATCTGGTACAACTACTTCTGAAACTCCAACCAGAACCGGAACTGTTCAGCAAGGAAATACCAGACGGAGCTATACACCAAGTTATTCAAAACCTGAGGATAATTCACGTCCAACCTATAACAGGACGTCCTATACCAGAGTTAGCGGAGATTCAAGAAATCCGCAAACCACTGGTACTGTTCAAAGCTCTAATACAGGAACCAGACAGGTTCAAAGTGGAGCAACCACTCCTACCCGGAATACAAACGTGAATTCTGGTAGCAGTTCAACAAGAAGCACTGTTAGTCCTTCTAACACCAGATCCAGTTCAACCACTACCTATCAGCAAGGAAGCAGTACCAGCACGCCGAGATCATCTACTTATACTGCACCTTCGAGGAGTAGTAGCAGTAACAGTGGCACCGAACCTATCAGATCATCCGGATCTAGCTCATCTTCTAGCAGATCCTCTGTATCATCTGGTAGCTCATCATCAAGCAGCAGTTCAAGTTCCAGCAGTTCAGGCGGTGGAACGGTTCGTCAAGGAAGAAGATAATCGTTAATACTCAACCAGCAACCCCCATGAACAACCTAAGGCTCATGGGGGTTACTTTAAAAAACTGAAATTTCGTTGAATCAATGAATAATCTAATAATCGGTTTTTACTCTAAAGCCAGATTAAAGATTATTATTCCTAACCAAAAACCATCAACCAATGAAGCATATATTAACAGGCCTGATGATTTTGGCAACCGGAATGGTTGCAATGGCCCAAAACGAAACTGATGCCATACGATTCTCTCTGAACAGACCTACCGGAACTGCCCGCAGCATTTCACTGGGTGGTGCCATGGGTGCTTTGGGAGGAGATTACACCAGTATAGGCATCAACCCCGCAGGTATAGCAGTTTACCGCAGTAGCGAGTTTACTTTTACACCATCGCTTACATACACTCAAACAAAAGCTAGCTATAACGGCACAGCCAGTGAGGATGATAAATTTTATCTTCCCATACAGCAAATTGGTTTTGTCGGCACTTATAAACCATCTTTGGAACCCACAACTGGCCTAATAAGTACACATTTTTCCATTGGTTATACTCGCAACAACAGTTTTGCCCGTAATACTTATATTCAGGGGCGAGGCCTTCAATCGTCCCTACTCGATGAGTTTGTATATAACTCAGAGGGCTATACACCAATTAATTTGAACAGGTTTTACCAAGGCATAGCATATGATGTTGAATTACTGGATTTGTTACCGGGTGCTGCCGATGCGTATTTTCATGGTTTTGAATACCTGAATCAGATTGAAGATAACTCTTATTCAGTTGAATGGGGACCTTTGTACGGTATTAACCAGGGAAAGGTAATTACAGAAAGAGGGAGTTCAGGAGAGTTTAGTATTGCCGGTGGAGCCAATTTTAGTCATAAATTTTATCTAGGAGGTTCGCTTGGAATTACTACCCTGTATTATAATATGAAATCGGAGCACTACGAAACAGCTGCAATGGGCGCCAATGGCAGATATGGCGATTATTTAGTATCTAGGGATGCCATGGGTTATAAAGCACTCGATTATTTTTCGCTTAACAACAATTTTACAACTACCGGAGTTGGAGTGAATTTAAAAGTAGGCGTTATTTATAAACCAGTTAGCTCAGTAAGAATAGGTGCAGCTGTGCATACCCCAAATTTCTATTCGATTGACCTCGAATATGAGACCGATGTTAAAGCAAAATACCTGAATGGCACAACTATCCTCCCAGAAAAAATACAGTTTGGTGAATTCTCTTATAATTTCCGCACGCCATGGAAATTAATAGGAAGTTTGGCTTACGTTATTGGTGACAAAGGTTTGGTGAGTGTTGATTACGAGCGAACCAACTACGCCAATATGAAATATAAAAGTAAAGGCGGAAGCTTTGAAGAGATGAATAACATGGATGCTCTAAATAGCATAATCTCCAATACTTTCAGGGCTACCAATAATCTTCGGTTTGGAGCTGAATACAGAGTGAGTGAAACAATTTCGTTAAGGGGAGGCTATGCTGCTTACCAAAATCCGTACAAAAAGGGATTCTTAAATTCAAAAGGGACTCATAACGCCTTTTCAGGCGGATTAGGTTACCGGATGAGTAATATGTATATTGATTTTGCGTATTTATTGCGTCAGGAAAAAGATATACATTCGCTTTACTATTCACCAGACGTTGCCGATGAGTACCAACCTGTAGCCAATATTGATACCAATACCCATCAATTTGCGGTTACACTTGGATGGAGGTTCTAGTGACAAGTCAATAGTAGAAAGGCAGAAGGCGGAAGGCAGAAGTTTTTTAGTTCTTAGAAACTAACACCTAACAACCAACAACTTGATTCTGATTTTGATTGAAATGACATTCGTATTCTTCTAATAATGAGGGTGTCTCAAAAGTCAGAGACACCCTCTTTTTATTCGTACTCCTACCCGAGTAGTTTTTCAAATACTCAATTTTCAGAGCCTTAAAAAAACTTATGAGACAGCCTCATTTATTGTACTAAATGGAATCTTCTACCTGCCATACGTAAGCCCTTAATCCCTGCATCTCTGTTTTACTATCGAGATGTCGAAGGGCATCCATCAATGACTTTACCTTATCATCGGGGACTATTGATAAAATTGTTTCGTTCATGGCTGGCCATGTATGCGTGCCCATATGCGGTTCGCCATTAACAGAGCCACGCCCCTGAACCTGAGTCCATCTGGTGAACCCCCTTAACTCTAACCGATTGAGAATAAATTCAATCTTCTCAGTTAAAGCTTGATTGTATGCTATAAAAACTGCTTTCATTCGAAATTATTTTAACTATTGGTTTGTTTTAAAACTGTTTGACAACCAACAGAATTAAGTATTTCTGATGGTATGACAAACTTATTGTCAATTCCAGAAGGCGAATGTATTCAGAACCCTATAAAAGAACATATGCTAAATAAAAGTGAATGGCAAAAGGTTAACCATTTAAAAGGATAATTGTTAGTTAGTTGCAAACCAGTTTTATCGATAACACAAATGCCATTCACTTAATAAATTAAACTTCCTCAGCAAGGTGCAAAATCCTTTCCTGTTCTTTACGCATACGCTTGGCACCAGCCATAGTGTATATCACAGGTATCAGAATAAGTGTTATCAGTGTTGAGAAAGTTAACCCTCCAATAATACTAACACCCATTGGTTGCCAAATTTCAGATCCTTCGCCAAGCCCAAGAGCCATTGGCAGCATACCTAATATAGTAGTCAAAGTGGTCATTAACACTGGGCGCAACCTCGATTTGCCGGATACTATAACTGCTTCAACCAATGGAAGGCCCCTGTCGCGCATTAAGTTGGTATAATCGACCAACACAATGCCGTTTTTCACCACAATCCCTACCAGCATAACCGAACCAATCAGTGATATAAGATTCAGTGAATGACCGGTTATAAAAAGAGAAATGAACACACCGGTGAATGCAAAAGGTAATGTAAACATAATGATAAATGGTGCCCGAAGCGATTCAAACTGCGATGCCATTACAATGTACACAAGTATAACCACCAATGTAAACAGCAATAGAATGTCGGCAAAAGATTCCTGCTGATCCTCAATGGTACCGCCAATATCCATGCCAATTCCGGGAGGAACATCCAATTTATTGTAAGCAGTCTCCAACTCCTTTACAACATCGGTAAAAGAAGCATCCAGAATGGCTGCTGTTACTTTAATAATACGCTGCCTGTTTTCTCTTTCGATGGATGGCGGAGAGTAATACTCTTTAACCTGACCAACCTCACGGAGGCGAATAAATTGTCCCTGACTATTGGGAATCAATATATTATTAACCGATTCCAATGATTCGCGGAAACGTTCATCATAACGCACAATAATATCGTATTCATCGCCATCTTCGCGGTATTGGGCAGCAGTTAATCCATTAATTCTGTTACGTAAAGCATTAGCTACCGTTGCAGTATTCAATCCGTGAACAGCCATTTTTTCTCTATCAAGAACCAGCTGGT
This sequence comes from uncultured Marinilabiliaceae bacterium, assembly GCA_937920475.1. GTDB lineage: Bacteria > Bacteroidota > Bacteroidia > Bacteroidales > Marinilabiliaceae > CALEUX01. Next base: position 715 of record CALEUX010000020.1, on the reverse strand, counting down.
ATTCAATATTAGATTTATCGCGGCTTATTTCGGCATCACGCAATCCTTCGATACCATTCATAACTTTAGCCATTTCGTCGGCCAACCGGGCAGTAACATCCAGATCGTAACCTGAGATAACAACTTCCACAGTACTTTGACCACTACCCATACCACCGCCACGACTGCCACCGGGGTCAACCCTGAAGCTTTCAATTTCAGGTATCTCAGCCAAGTCGAGGCGCATCAGGTCACCAATTTCATAGATATTACGATTTCGTTGATTACTAGACGACAACCGCATGGATAAATTGATAATATTGGACCCATTGGCCGAAAAAGCGGCAAAAATATTGCTCTGGTCGGCCGTACCGGCACTGGTTGATATTACTTCAACCTCAGGATATTTTTTCTGGAATATTATTTCAACCTTACGTGCTATTTCCTTGGTTTTATCGAGATTAACGCCTAAAGGCAACTCTATACTTGCTTCAATACGACTGTTATCGGCTGGTGGAAAAAATTCAACGCGCACCAATTGAAGAAGTAAAATACTTGAAACAAAAAGAGCTACAGAGCCCCCTATTACCAATCCCTTTTTTCGAACAGCCACCGAAAGGGTTTTCTCATAAACATTATCGAGCCCGTTTAGAAACTTCTCAATACCATCAAAAATTATTTTAATGATACCCGACTTACGAGGAGGTTGTGTTCGCATCATTTGCGATGCCAACAC
>CALEUX010000019.1 GCA_937920475.1 uncultured Marinilabiliaceae bacterium | reverse complement strand
TCTTTAGCCATGGTTTGGGTTGTTTGTGGTTTACGTAATTAAGAAATGTACTTCTGAAGAGAGCCAATGACGGGAATTGAACCCGTGACCTCTTCCTTACCAAGGAAGCGCTCTACCCCTGAGCTACATCGGCAACTTTTTTATGTTTGTAACGGCTGTCTTCTTTTAACAAATGTATCTGAAAGTGCCGAGAGTGCCTATGAAACCGTTTTTCAAACGCGGTGCAAAAATAGAAAAAAAAGTATATCTCAAAAGTAATATGAAAGATAATTTTGAAAAAATAGTGGGAGAATAAAAACTCCGGTATTCCCTGTTTTTAAGGGAATCCGGAGTTTTTGAGTAATATTTACCAGTATCTGGGTTGTATATCAGTTTAATAACCGAAAATATCTTCCAAGCTTAACTCTGATACTTTACCAAGTTGTGAAAGCACCTTTTTATCAATGGAATCTCTTTTCCCCATAACCAGGTATGTGTATTTTTTATTGCTGATGTTGGAATTGAAAAATTCTTCGAAAGTATTAATGTCCATTGTTTTAACTGTGTCATAGATGTCTTTCCTGATGTCGTATTCGATGCCACGGTTGCTATTGGTTAAATAGGTCCAGAACAGATTCCGCTTGGTTATTCTTTCGGTATTGGTTTTCTTAATAATGCCCTCAATTGACATATTGTACTGAGCTTCTGCTTTTGGCATCTTATTCATTAAACTGAGCATGGCCGATGTGGCAATATCAAGCTTGTCGGCCTGAGTTCCCAGATAAGCGTAAAGAATATCGTTGTCGTTTGAGAATGGAGCCGGATTATACATCGCATAGGCCGAATAAGCCAAAGCTCTGGATTCTCTTATTTCCTGAAATACCACCGACGACAATCCCCTTCCAAAATAGTTATTAAATACGGAGGCAAAAGGCATAATTTGCTTGTCGAATGGTTGAGCTTTGGCAACCAGAAACATATTGGCCTGATTGATATCGTAGTCGATTAAATAAACTTGAGCCTGCTCGTTCGATACCATTTCAAATTTTACCGGTTGTGGTGTATCCCTTAGATTTTCGGGGGTAATGTAATGCTTCTTTACTAGTTCGGCTACAGTTTCATTGTTAGAAGGTCCGTAGTAATGAATTTTGTGTTTGTAAGCCGACAGGTTTTTTATGATTTCGGTAAGGCTGTCGGGATTAACTGATTGCATTTGCTCCATGGAAAGAATGTACTTACCCGGTGAGAAATTTCCATAGATACCGTAATCAATCATTGCATTAAAAATGTCGTTCTGACTTTTTTTAGCATCGGCCCTTTTCTTTTCAATGGTTTTAATGAGTTCATTATAAGTTTCCTGGTTGGCCGATGCCTGATTCAATACGTGTTGCAATAATTCGAGAGCTTTTTCAAGCTGGCTATTAAGTCCGCTAATGTTTACATTACAACGATCGTTACCAACATTAACATTAAATGTAAGCCCATACCGGAAAAATACTTTGCGCAGCTCTTCGGGTGAATATAGGCTGGTTCCTATTAATGGTAAATATTCAACTGCTAACGGCAACAACAAATCGTGTTTTTTACCCATCTCAAAAACCAGTGCCAGGTTAAAGAGTTCGTTGGTTTCGTTGGTAACATGAAACAACGGAAGTCCCTCGCGAATATCGGCCTTATGCATACTTTCATTAAAATCAACAAATACAGGTTCAATGTCGGGCTGCTGCATGGCCAGAATTTCAGTGGCAAATTCCGATTGCAAATCTCGATTTACGGGAACAGAGGTTATTGCTGGTTTTTCTACTTTTACAAGGTCTTTGTTTTCGCCGGTTCTTTTGTAAACTATTACATAGTTTTCACCATAATTTTTTTGTGCAAATTCCTGAATTTGCTGTTTGGTAATTGTCTCCATCTTATCCAGGCGTGCCAAAACTTCTGTTAACGGTTGGTCATAAATAAACATATTCATCAGCGAATAGGCCGAGCTGAAAGGCATTTCAAGTCGTCTCATAAAATCAATGCGCTGGCGGTTAACAATGGCTTCTACCAGCCACTCGTCAAAGTTTCCGGTTTTCAGGTTTTCAATTTCGGCCAGCAATAAATCTCTGACTTCTTCAAGCGTTTGCCCTTGACGTGGTGTCCCGTTAAGAATATGAACGCCATAGTCCTTTAAGAAAAATGCACTGGATTCGGCCTGTAATACTTTCTGGTTTTGAACAAGGTTCAGGTCCATTAAACCAGCCTGCCGATTCGACAGAATTGAGCTGATCAACGATACCATTAAATCATCTTCAGTTCCTATGCCATTAAAACGGTAAGCCATCATCATGTTTTCAGCTTCGGGACCTACCACTTCTTTTTCAATAATTGATTTTAAAGGCTCTTCTTTAGGTTGTTGAACGTCTGCTTTTGTGCCGGACTCAAACTGTCCGAAATATTTATCGATGAGTTGAATGGTTGGTTCGTATTCAAGGTCGCCAGCCAACACTATGGCCATATTGGAAGGAACATAATATTTACCCAAAAATTCATAGATATCTTTCATAGATGGGTTTTTCAGATGTTCGGGATATCCAATTACATCGCGTCCGTATGGATGATTGGGAAATAAGGCTGATGTTAAAGCCATCCAGGCACGTTCATCGTCCATATCCTGATACATGTTGAACTCTTCGTAAACCACTTCAAGTTCGGTGTGGAAAAGGCGCAAAACCAGTCCTCCAAAACGTTCGCTCTCTATTTTGGCCCATCTTTCCAGTTCGTTTTTAGGAATTTCGCACATGTATACTGTGCTCTCGTAGGAGGTTCCGGCATTTACGTTGGAAGCTCCCATGGTTGTGTAAAGCTTGTCAAATTCGTTGGTGGCTACATAAGTAGCGGCAATCTGCGAAAGACTGTCTATTTTAGCATATATGCTTTTTTTCTCTTCAGAATTATTGGTTGACCGGTGCGCCTCAAATAAATCGGATATTTCATCCAGCAGCACTTTTTCGGCTTTCCAGTTAACTGTGCCAATTTTTGAGGTGCCTTTAAACATCATATGTTCTAGATAATGTGCCAGTCCGGTAGCATTGGGATCTTCCTGCACCGATCCGGCACGTACACCAATTAATGCTGCAACCCTGGCCTGATCGGTATTACGTGTTAAAATCACTTTCAATCCATTGTTAAGGGTATATTCCCTGGCTTTATACGGATCGTTGGTAACTTCCTGATAATTGTAACCATTACTATCAGTTTTTGTTATGGTTTTATATTTCCCGGCATTGCATCCGGCAATAATGGTTATTAATAATAACCATGATGGTTTAATGAACCGCATCATTTGATTAGAGTTTTTAGTTAAATTGTTAAATTATTGATAGTTAATCATGGAGTATTAATGAAATTCCCCTCCGTAATAAATAAAAAATTAGCAAAATGTTAAACAGGTTCAGTTGTTGCTCAATCACTGTTATGTCTTGTCAAACAAGTTATTTAAATGATAACGTGATTGGTAATCAGGGAAGTATAAATGTAAGAAATTATTTTAAACTGAATGAGTATCTGTTTAAATTTAGTTTCCTGAATTTATTATAGACTCTTAGAAGTTTAGATACCAGACAGAAAGACGTGTCCCGGTTTTTCGGGAAAAGACTTAACAGAAATTACAGACAAACAAGACGATTAAATTATTTTGCTT
>CALEUX010000018.1 GCA_937920475.1 uncultured Marinilabiliaceae bacterium | reverse complement strand
TCTGTTATACTCCGAATGGCACTGAATATCATCAAAAATGAAAAATCGACCAAAAGGAGTGTTAAGGGCAAACGACTTAAGGCCGGGTGGGATAATGAATACCTTATGAAGCTACTCGATTTTTAATGCGTTTGCCCTGGTTCCGTTGAATTAAGTAACTGTATAAATTTAGTTTTCTCTTTTTATTAAAGACTAATAGAACACGTGTATTAAGTTCTTTTGTCTTTTCCCGATACTCGGGTACCGATTCTCGGCATTCCACTACGTTCCAACTTCGCGTCTAAAAAAAATAAACAGTCTCTAACTGTTTTTAATAACCAGGGTTCTTTTTGTTGATGACCAGCCCATATATATCCATTGGTTGTTTTTATCCATCCATGCGCATTTGTATCCTTTTTCCGATAAAGTCCGGAGTTTTTCTAAAGCTATGGATGGTGAAAGGTGCGCCAGTGATAAAAGACAACAGACTGAATGCCTGGGGAAACTGAAAATTTCTTCAACTGTTTTAAATCCAATAATTTTTTCTGGTGTCACATTTTTAATAATGTTGTAGTTGATCTGTTCCTGCTCACTGTTTTCAACGATCCAAACCATTCGGGGACTTTTAGTTTTGGAAGTTATTATTCTTTCTGAATCAGATAACAACTTATGTTTGATTCCTGAAAAAAAACTAATGGTAAGGATAAAGGTTTTTACCAGCATGAAGCGGAGGCTCTTCCCTTTTTTATTGAAGTGAATATTGTAAAATAATTCCATTGCCAAATAGAAGGTGGATACATATTTACGGTCTTTAATAGTGCTTTCACCTTTAAAATGAAGAATTTTTATTTCGGGATTGTATAAGATTTTATAGCCGGCTTTTATAATTCGGGACGATAGGTCGATATCTTCACCATACATAAAAAAACGTTCGTCGAACCCTCCGGTTGTTTTTATGGCTTCCGCATTTAAAACCATAAAAGCACCGGTCAGGATTTCAATTTCATGTTGTTTATTAAAAGGTAAATGTCCTAAATAATAACCGGCCCATAAAGAAGATTCAGGAAACAAAGCAGATAATCCTGAAAATTTGCAAAACGCCCTGAAAAGTGTTGGGATTCCCCGTTTTGATTCGGGCAAAAAACGATGGCACCCGTCAACCATCATTCCACCCATAGCGCCGCAACCGGGATGTGATTGCATAAACCGGATGATTTCTGAAGTGAAATTTTCGGGCACAATGGTATCAGGATTGAGCATTACATAATAACGCCCTTTGGCTAAAGCTATTCCCTGGTTACAGGCGGCTCCAAATCCCCGGTTCTCCTGATTCTCAATAACTGTAATTTCAGGATATTTTTCGCGGATGGTTTCGCCCGATCCATCTTCGCTGTTATTGTCAATAATTATTACTTCCACGTTACTGCATTTATGCCACAACAACGTTTGAAGGCACAACTCTGTAAATGGTAGGCATCGGTAAGTGACAATTACAACAGATAAATCAACCTGCATGGATGAAAAAATGATTAAATAACTACACTAATAGCAAAAGTAACCTTTTTTAGTAACTGGTAAAGCTTTAGTTTGGTTAGTTTTTGTTTAACGGCAGAATGTCTTATGACCTAAAATTGTTCATATCTGTACACCTTTGATTAATTATTCATAATTTTAGGGATGTTTTTGCACTGTTAGCTTTATATTAAAAATCAACACAATAAATTATGAGAATAAATTTAAAAGGATTCGTTTCATTAGCTGCCATTTGTTTAACAATGATTTCATGTGGCCCTAATGCAGGATTGGAACTTCCATCTGTATTTTCGGATGGGATGGTTTTGCAGCATAGTACCGAAGTTGCCTTCTGGGGAAAAGGTCACCCGGGTTCAAAAGTTGTGATAGAAACCGGTTGGCATGTAGCGTTTAAAACCGAAGTGGCTGACGATAGCACCTGGTTTGTAAAAGTAAAAACGGTTGAGCCAGGCGGTCCTTATATGATTTCTGTTAAAAATGGCAATCAATTAAAGAATATTTATGATGTTTATCTGGGTGAGGTTTGGTTGGGCTCTGGTCAGTCGAATATGGAAATGACTTTAACCGGTTGGCCTCCAACAGACACCATTTTAGGCTCGGCTGATGCTATTGCTAATGCCGATTTCCCTTTAATAAGAATGTTTACAGTTACAAGGAATTCAAGTGCTCAGCCACTGGATAATGTAACTGGTTCGTGGAAAGTATGTAATCCTGATAATGCGTCGGCATTTAGTGCTACGGCTTATTTCTTTGCACGTAAACTGCATAAGGAATTGGGAATACCAGTAGGTATTATTCACAGTAGTTGGGGTGGAACACCTGCCGAATCGTGGGTGAGCGGTGAAACCCTGTCGACTGATAGTGACTTTGCAAAAGTGGTTGAAGATTTAAAAACTGTTTGCCCCCAAATGGTAGTTTATAATAACTGGCTGAGCAAGCACCCGACCATTGATGCTGCTATTGGCGCAGATGGCGTTGATCCTTTAGTTGGACTGGATGTTTTCAACAGCTATTGTACCAATCCTGAACTGAATACCGAATCGTGGCCGGTGATTAACATTCCTTCCATGATAGAGCCTGTTATAGGCGATTTCGACGGCGTGGTTTGGTTTAGAAAAGAAGTGGATATTCCACAGAGTTGGGAAGGAAAGAGTCTTCAACTGAATCTTGGCCCAATTGATGATCGCGACGTGACATTCTTTAATGGTGTTAAAATTGGCGGCATTGAAGAAGTCGGGAACTGGCAGCAGGTACGCAAATATACAGTTCCGGGCGAACTGGTGAAAACAGGTAAGGCCGTTATTGCTGTTAGGGTAATTGATACCCAGGGTGGTGGTGGAATATATGGAAAGCCTGACCAGGTAAACTTGTCTGTTAACGATAAGGAAGTAATTTCGCTTGCCGGGGAATGGGAATACGCTGTGGTTGGCCAATATAAAGAAGATAAATTGTATCTGTTTAATCCTGAGACCAACGAATTTGCTTCAAGACCTGAAGTAAGTGTTGTGGCTGGCTCTCATACACCATCAGCCCTTTACAATGCCATGATTGCACCACTTGTTCCATTTACCATAAAAGGCGCTATTTGGTATCAGGGTGAAACTAATGTTGGTCGTTCCGCTCAGTATATCCGGTTAAAATCGATGCTGATTAACGATTGGCGTCAGAAATTTAAAAATCCCGATATGCCATTTTATTTTGTTCAGTTGGCACCGTGGCATTACAATAATGTGGAGGGCGATGCTTCGGCCCGGTTAAGAGATGCTCAACGCAGAACACTGGCAATACCCAATACAGGAATGGCGGTAACACTCGATATTGGTAATGTAAATAATATACACCCGGCCAATAAAAAAGATGTGGGTGAGCGACTGGCTCGTTGGGCCTTGGTTAAGAATTATGGTAAGGAAATTCCTTTTAGCGGACCGCTTTTTGCTGCTTCGGCTATCGATGGCGACAGAATGATTATTTCGTTTACCAATACCGATGGTGGAATAAATATTGACGCTACTGTGCCTAACCAATTTGAATTGGCCGGAGCCGATGGCGTGTTTTATCCTGCAAATGCTACCATTGATGGCGATAAAATAATATTAACCGCACCCAAGGTGAAAGCTCCTGCAAATGCCCGATATGCCTATAAAAACGGGTCGGTGGCTTCGTTGTTTAATGGAGAAGGGTTGCCTGCGGCTTCCTTTACCACCGAAGATGTGTTGGAAAACTAATGGTTGCCTGCTAATGACAGGTAGATTATATTAAAAGCTTATGAAGTCCTCAATCGTTTTGATTGGGGGCTTTTTTTGTTTCAACGAATCAGGATTAAACCAAAATTCTATAATAACATACTAAAAAGATATGAAAATAAATAATGCTTAACAAGTTGCTTTAATGCACAGATGAACAGGATATAATAATATTTTCGATTTGGGTTATTTAAATAAAACATACTTTAAAGATATGAAATAAATCGCTAAAATTTAATGTGTCTATTGTTTTTGTAATTATTTTTGTTTCTATAAAACATACCAAAATGATAAGGTTTTCCAACAGATTGAAATATGGATTGCAATTTTTGCTCTATCTTGATGTTGATATTGAGAATTATACCGATATTCAAAGGGCTGCAATATCGTGCGAGATTCCTCAGAAATTTCTCGAATCCATTGCTGTGGATTTAAAGAAAAGCGGAATTCTTGAAGTAAAGCGCGGAGCTGGCGGTGGCTATCGATTGTTGCGCCATCCATCCGAAGTTTTGCTGTCGGATGTGGTAAAGGCGCTCGATAAATCGGAGCTTAAACCCTACAAAGAAAGTATGGAATTAACCCATAAAGTAGTGGTTGAAACGCTTGATGGTGCCATTGATGAATTTTGGCAGCATTTATCGAAAATTACCCTCGAACAAATGCAGAATCGTTATTACGAAAATGTAGATAAAATAATGTATTACATATAAAACGCACAAACATGACAAAAATAGCTGAAAACATTACGCAATTGGTGGGACGTACCCCACTGGTGAAAATTAACCGGTTGGTAAATGGTAATGGGGCTGAGTTGGTAGCCAAACTTGAATTTTTCAACCCTGCAGGTTCCGTAAAAGACCGCATTGCACTGAATATGATTGAGGATGCCGAAAAAAAAGGTCTGATTGATAAAGATACTGTAATAGTGGAGCCCACCAGCGGAAATACTGGTGTAGGTTTGGCTTTTGTGGCTGCTGTTAAAGGATATAAATTGATTCTGACCATGCCCGAAAGCATGAGCATTGAACGCCGTAAATTGCTGAAAAAATTTGGAGCTGAATTGGTTTTAACACCTGCCACCGAAGGAATGAAAGGTGCCATTGCCAGAGCTACTGCCATTGCTGCGGAAAATCCAAAATCGTTTATTCCTCAGCAGTTTAAAAATGCTGCCAACCCTGCCATTCACCGATTAACTACTGCAGAAGAGATTTGGAGCGATACCGACGGAAAGATTGATTTTTTTGTTTCAGGTGTTGGAACCGGTGGTACCATAACCGGTGTAGGCGAAGTATTAAAACAGCGTAACCCTGCCATTAAAATCATAGCTGTTGAGCCTGAAGCCAGTCCCGTATTATCGGGAGGTCAGCCCGGGCCGCATAAAATTCAAGGTATTGGAGCCGGATTTGTGCCCGATGTTTTAAACACATCTGTTATTGATGAAATTATTAAAGTGGGTAACGATGATGCCATCCATACGGCTCACCATGCCGCTACTTGCGAAGGTATATTATGTGGTTACTCGTCGGGAGCGGCTCTAAAAGCTGCTATTGAAGTAGCCAACCGACCCGAAAATAAAGGTAAACGAGTGGTGGTGGTTTTACCCGATACCGGTGAAAGATACCTGAGCTCGTATGAAATTTAATGTCAACTTTGAGGGTTTTAGAGCTTAATAGTTGGTAAGTTTAGAAATAGATGTTTAGATGTAAGATGGATAGAAAAGATATTTAAGATTTGGAAGATGTATCAGCATCTTTCCAGACTTGTCTATCTGTCTAATAATCTTAAATCTAACTCTCTTAAAAGAAACGTCACTCTAAATTTTAAGAAGCATTTGAATCATAACTAACGTTTTTCTTTCGATAGGATTGAAAAAAATGTCATTTCGGTGGCAAAGCTATTGTATTACCATTTTTAAAAGTGACTTGAAGTGATTAAGTTGCTGATAAACAAATTATCTTGTAAACATTTATGTCCGATAACCAACTTTTTAAACCCGAAATACGCAATCAATTACAACAGGTGCTTTCCAGTTTAAATCGCGAACAATTGCTATGGCTGGGAGGGTATATTTCTGCGGCCATTGATTTTGAGCCTTCATCTACCACATCAATTGCCGAACCGCCGCGAATAATCAAAGAAGCAGGCCGACAAACAGATGCCATTGTTGAAGATGCTCCCAAGCCACTTACCATCTTATATGGTTCTCATTCGGGAAATTCACAGAAGGTGGCCACCATGGCCCATCAGGAAGCTCAACGACGGGGTTGGGCGAGTAAGCTGGTAAGCATGGACGATTACAACGCCAAATTTCTCAAAAATGAACAGCAGCTACTGATAGTAGTTTCAACACATGGCGAAGGTGAACCTCCCTTGGCAGCACAGGAATTATACGAGGCGCTTTCGGGGAAGAACGCTCCGGCTTTAAACGGCATTCCATTTTCAGTTATAGCCTTGGGCGACAGCTCCTATAAATTGTTCTGTAAAACCGGTGTCGATTTCTATAATTTTCTGAAGGTTAACGGCGGCAAGCCATTGGGCGAAGTGGTAATGTTCGACACTACTTTTGAAATTGAATTGCCATTGGTTATACCATCGGTTTTAAACCGTTTCTCTGAAAATGTTTCTGCCGATGGCGGGCAGAATAACGGCCCTAAGCAATCCAAACTCGAAGTTGCTTATGTTAATGCTGATACGCCGGTGGATGCCCCCGTTGTAAACAAATTGCAGCTCAACGGACGAGGTTCGGAAAAGGAAACCTGGCATGTGGAAATTTCAACCGAAGAAAATGGTCTCGACTATCAACCTGGCGACGTGCTTGAAGTGTTTGTAAATAATAAACCCGAATTGGTAAATGCCATTATTGATAGGTTGGGTTTTAATTTAAACGATAAAGTTCAGATTGATTCCTCAACCATAACATTAGAATCGGCCTTAACCAATTATTTTGAGTTAACAGTAGTTACCCCGCAGGTGGTTAAAAAATATGCAACCTTGTTGTCGGATGCTTCTCTCAATAAACTGCTCGATAATTCAGATGAACTGGATGCCTTTCTGAAAGGAACCGATGTGCTTGATATTGTTACAAAATATCCGGTTTCGGTAGCGCCGCAGGAATTTTTAGCGATATTGCGACGCCTACCACCCAGGGCCTATTCCATAGCATCGAGTAAAGCAGAGGTAGGTGATGAGGTGCATATAACGGTGGGTGCCGTTCGTTTCGAAAAAGAGAACCGGCTCCGCGAAGGGGTTTGCTCAACCTACATTGCCGATAGGTTGGGCGAAGATGGCACTCTTAAAGTTCGCATTAAACCTAACAGGCATTTTAAACTCCCGGCCAACAACGATGTGCCCGTTATAATGGTAGGCGCAGGAACCGGAATAGCCCCATTTCGCGGGTTTCTTCAACACCGGTCAGCAACAGGCGCAAAAGGCAAAAACTGGCTCATATTTGGCGACCGCCATTTTGCTACCGATTTTCTTTATCAGGCCGAATGGTTGAAATATAAGAAAAGTGGTCTGCTTTCGCGCCTGGATGTGGCCTTCTCGCGCGACCAGGAAGAGAAACGTTATGTACAACATAAACTGAAGAAAAACGGAAAGAAAATATTTAAATGGATAACAGAGGGTGCTCATTTTTATGTGTGTGGCGATATGAAAAAAATGGCGGGGGATGTTAGAAATGCTTTTCTGGATATTGTTCAAATTGAGGGCAATATGAGTCGCGACGACAGTGAAAAGTTTCTTAGTCAACTTCGCAAGGAAGGTCGCTATCAGGAGGATGTCTATTGATTTTTTTGCCCATTAAAAAAGTAAAACAGTACCATTATGATTAATTTACCCGAACCTACCGAGTGGAAACCATCGCCGGTTGAACTCATAAAAACCAATAGTCGCTTTTTAAGGGGTACTATACTTGATAGTCTTGATGATGAAACCACGGGTTCCATTGCCAGCGACGATACCCAGTTGATAAAGTTCCATGGCAGCTACCAGCAAACCGACCGCGACCTGGATGCCGAGCGCAAAAAACAAAAACTGGAGCCTTTATACAGCTTTATGATTAGAGCCCGCGTGCCGGCAGGTATTGCCACAGCCGACCAATGGCTGGTTTTTGATCGGCTGGCCGATAAATATGCCAATGGAACGCTTAAGCTTACCACCCGTCAGGCATTTCAATGGCATGGCGTATTTAAGCGAAACCTAAAAAAAACCATGCAGGGCATTCATTCCACATTGCTCGATACCATTGCAGCTTGTGGCGATGTAAACCGTAATGTGATGGCCACCTCTAACGAGGGGATGTCGCCTCTGGTGTCTGAAGTAGCCGCCTTTGCCAAAACCATAAGCGACCATTTACTGCCAAAAACAACAGCTTATCACGAAATATGGCTCGATAAGCAATTGTTAACCGAAGAACAACAAGACGAAGAGCCTATTTACGGCAAAACCTATTTGCCCCGTAAATTTAAAATTGCTCTGGCCGTTCCACCCTACAACGATACCGATGTTTTTGCCAACGATATAGGCTTAATTGCCATTGCCGATGGTGACACGCTTATCGGTTATAATGTGGCTATTGGTGGTGGTATGGGCATGACTTTTGGCATGGAAAACACCTATCCCCGGTTGGCTGATATTATTGGATATGTGGATAAATCAGATGCCCTTAAACTGGTTGAAGAGATTGTGAAAGTGCAACGCGACTATGGAAACCGCGAAAACCGTAAACTATCGCGGTTAAAGTACACGCTCGACCGCCTTGGAACTCCTGTTTTTAAAAAACTGGTTGAGCAGCGCAGCGGAATAACATTGTTGCCAGCCAAACCTTATGAGTTTATTCAGAATGGTGATGTTTTTGGATGGTTGCAGGCTCCCGGTAAAAAATGGTTTCTGGGTTTATTTGTGGAGCATGGCCGGGTTAAGGACGTAGGTAGTTACAAATTAAAAACGGCTTTGCAGGAGTTGGCACGTATCAAGGTTTGTGATTTTCGGCTAACAGGCAACCAGGGACTGGTTTTGGGGCGAATTGATGAGCCTGATAAAGCTATAGTAGAGCAAATATTGGAGAAATATAACGTGGGCTTTAGCAATATCTCCGGCATCCGACGAAATGCCATTGCCTGCGTGGCTCTGAATACCTGTACACTGGCTTTTGCCGAGGCTGAACGATATTTACCCGATTTAAACACAAAAATTGAAGCTATTTTAAAGGAGTACGACCTAACCGACGAGGATATTCTTATTCGGATGACCGGATGCCCCAATGGTTGCGGGCGCCCATTTCTGGGCGAGATTGGTCTGATTGGCCGTTCGCCTGGAAAATATAATATGTATTTAGGAGCAGGTTTTTCTGGAAACCGTCTCAACACGCTCTATCGTGAAATGCTTGGAGAGCAGGAAATCCTTCAGGAATTATCAGGCATTATAGCTGCCTTTGCCGACGAACGACAATCAGGTGAGCGCTTTGGAGATTTTACGGTTCGCAAGGGCCTGGTAAAAGCAGGACAAGCAGTTAATGTTTTTTGATGTTTGAATTAATTAAAGCAATATGAGTAATGAACACCGGCATCGAAGCATTGTAAAAGCCATCTCGTACAGGGTTACCGGTACGGTTTTTACTTTTGGAGTGGCCTGGCTGCTAACCGGAAAGCTTGTCCTGGCAGCCTCAATTGGAGGCATTGAGGCTGTATCCAAAGTCTTTATCTATTACTGGCACGAACGGCTTTGGGATAAAATAAAGTATGGGAAAAAGATTCAGCCACCCGATTACGAAATTTAAAACCTGCATTATGTATTTTCTACCAATAGGGATTGATATCGAACATGAGCAGATTCTCATCATTGGCGGTGGGAAAGTTGGGCTTCATAAGGTGGAAGGACTGGAGCCATTTACCCGCAATATTAAAATTATTGGCCGTGAAATACGCGACGAGATACGGCAGCGCGAGTGGTTAGAAATTGTTGAAAAAGAGTATGAGCCAACCGATTTAAAGGGTCACTTACTGGTTTATGCAGCAACCAATGATTCTGAACTGAACAGCCAGATACGATGCGATGCACGCCAATACAGATGTATCGTAAATGTGGTTGATAAACCGGCCAATTGCGATTTTATTTCTCCCGCAATTTTTAAACAGGGGAATATGTCGGTGGCAGTGAGTTCAAATGGAGAGAATGTTTATGCATCCATTCAGTGGCGAAACGAAATTAAAAAACTGATTGAAAATGGTACAATTAATCCGATACAGCCCAAGCACAGCTATCCCGGAGCAGGAGTCGCTCATCCGTAAAATCAACACTGATGTGAATGGCGGTGTTTTGCTTCGTACCTGTAACCGGGTGGAGTTTTACATCGGCAATGGTTCTGTGGATGAAGAAGTAGTGCGTCATTTGTTTCGGGTGGTTTCGGGTTTGGAATCGGGACTGATAGGAGAAACCAGTATTCAGGGGCAGGTAAAAAATGCTTATACAACGGCTTGTCTTCATCAAAAATCGGATGCTTCAATACATCGATTGTTTCAGGCTGCCCTAAGAGTGGGTAAATTGGTTCGGTCGAGCACCGGTTTATCGCGAGGGGCCATGAGTCACAGTCAGGCTACTGTTGAATTGTTGCGCCAACAAATTGATAACCTGTCGGATTTATCCATTACAATATTGGGTGTACACAATATGAACAGCAATTTGTTACACCATTTAACACGGGTTGGTGCATCATCGGTGTTTGTAGGCAACCGAACTTTTAATAAGGCAAGCGAACTGGCTGCCAGGTATAATGCCCAGGCCTTCGATTTTTCAATGCTTGCAAAGCGCTTAAGCGAAACCGATGTTTTGGTTACAGCCACATCGGCTCCACACTATGTGGTATCACTCGAAAAGTTTCCATTAAACCGGCCCATGCTGATATTCGATTTGGCAGTACCTTTTGATGTGGACCCAGAAATAGGTCAATTGCCGGGTGTTGAGCTTTTTAATATCCGTAAAGTTGAATTGGCTGTTGAGCAGAATCTGGAATTGAGAAAAGCCGCCATAGGAAAGGCCGAATCGTTGGTTGAAGAACAGGTGATGGCCTTTATGGCAAGTCAGGAAAAAAGGTTTAGCCGCAATGGATTGTTGCAGGCAGTGTAAATCTTAGGTGCCAGCTATTAGCTCTTAGCTTCTGAGAACTAACACCTGGGTGCTAAGAACTAAATAATAAGTAACTGTTTAAATTTAGTTTTCTCTTTTTATTAAAGACTATTAGAAGTTTAGACCTGTCTGCCGACAGGCAGGCAGGCAAACAAGATTATTGAGTTATTTTACTTATTTTAAATATTTTACATTTTATGTCTATTTCCGATGAACCGGAACACGTGTCTTAAGTTCTTTTGTCTATTCCCGATACTCGGGACTTCGCGTCTAAAAAATAAATTTAAACAGTCTCTAAATACTTCTGCATTAAAAGCATCATTATTTACAAAATTTCAAAATCCATGAGCAAGCATCAAAAACCCATACAAATAGCATCACGCACCAGTCGGCTGGCATTAATTCAGGTGGAAGAGGTTATGCAAAACCTGCCACAGGTTAATTACACCATCATTAAAACCGACAGTATGGGCGATAAGGATAAGCAACGCTCATTGTTATCGGGGGTGCCATCTGATTTTTTTACACGCGAAATTGACCATTTGCTGTTGTCAGGCGAAGCCGATATTGCGGTTCACTCTGCCAAAGATTTGCCTTATCCATTGCCCGAAGGATTAATGGTGGCAGCACTTTTGCCAGCTTTAGACCAAAGCGACGCATTGGTAACGGCAAGTGGGCTGCCTCCCGAAAAACTCCCGGCGGGTTCACGTATTGGAACCAGCTCTCCACTCAGAAAAAGGGAAATGGAAGCTTATTATCCGCACTTAAAAATTGTTTCTGTACGAGGGACTATTGAAGAGCGTATTGCTCAGGCCGATAATGGTTTTATGGATGGTGTTATTGTGGCCACCTGCGCTCTTATTCGCCTTCAACTGGAGCATAGAATTGCATGTGTTTTGCCGTTTAAAACCAACCCTTTGCAGGGACATTTGGCAGTTGTAACGCTCAGCAACCGCTCCGATATGGTTGCCCTTTTTTCATTGTTCGACTGCCGACAAAATTGGGGAAAAGTAACCATTGCAGGTTTTGGCCCCGGAAATCCTGAGTTGCTAACCGTAAAAGCTGAAAAAGCCCTGCAGCAGGCTGACATCCTTTTTTATGACGATTTACTCGATGCCGGTTATCTGGAAAAATACAGAGATGAGAAGGTTTATGTGGGTAAGCGAAGCAGTAATCATGCGTTTAGCCAGGACGAGATTAATGAGAAGCTCCGTTTGGCAGCCATATCCGGTAAAAATGTGATTCGGATAAAAGGTGGCGACCCACTGATTTTTGGTCGAGGCATTGAAGAGTATCATTATTTAAAGTCGAATTTGGTTGATACTTCTTTAATTCCGGGAATTTCAAGTGGACAGGCTGCCGCAGCAGAGTCGGTTATACCGCTCACTGCACGGGGCGTATCTTCGTCGGTGGCGTTTTTATCGGGGCACGATTTGGATAAATTGGTCATTCCTGATGCCGATACACTCGTGTTTTATATGGCTTCAGCCAATCAGCAACATCTGGCACTTAAACTAATAAGTGCAGGTCGTAATAATTTAACACCAGTTGCTGTAATTCAAAATGCCTCATATCCCAATCAAGTTGTCAGACGTTATACGCTGGATAGCCTCTCTAAAGCCACCGAAGTACTGGAGTCGCCGATTATATTAATTGTTGGGTGGACGGCTGCCAGAAATAATGACCAAATGCCACAAAAATGGCTGTACACCGGAACTAATCCCGCCCATTGCCACGAAGATGGGTTGGTGGTACATGCACCACTCATTCAAATTAGTGGACTTAATCCATCGGAGCAGGAGAAGCAGATAATTAATGAGATGAGCAAATTCAACCGCATTATTTTTACAAGCCGCTATTCGGTAGAACACTTTTTTAAATGGCTGTTTGGCCAGGGATTGGATGTTAGAGCCATCGCTCAATTAAGCATTGACGCCATTGGTGCAACCACATCAGAGGCACTAAAAAATAAGGGATTAAATGTTGCTCCTTTATCGGAAGATGAAAGTTCGGACGGGATGATTCAATATTACCGGAATAATGGCATAAGCGGAGAAAAAATTTTATTACCCCGTTCCGATAAAGGGCTGCCCATATTGCCGGAGGGATTGAAAAAACTTGGAAACACAGTCACCATTTTAACGGTGTACAGCAACCGGAAGCCAACAAATATAGTGGTTCAGAACCTGACCGATTTTTTTGGAGTGGTTTTTTCTTCGCCTTCAACCGTTAGTAATTTTTATGATGTTTATAGCCACTTTCCAACCCATTTGCAATACAGGTTCAGAGGGCATAATACTCAAAAGCGTTTTAATGAACTGAATCATAAAGAATAAAACAGTTATAATATGCATTACAAAAGATTCCATCCATACAGAATAAACACCGAAACCCGAGATAAACATGCTGATGTTTGGCTCAATGCCGAAGATTTTATTTATCCTTATTTTGTGGTTGATGGCGAAAATAAACAAGAGCCCATTGCTACGCTTAAAGGCATTCATCGTTTTTCGGTCGACAGGCTCTTAATCGATTTGGAAAGAACCGTGTTGGCGGGAATTGATAAAATTTTGCTTTTCGGCGTGGTTGAAGCGGATAAGAAAAATGTAGAAGGTTCCTGGTCGAAACACGACGAAAGTGTGGTTTGTAAAGCCATTCGTGCTGTTAAACAACAATTTCCAAAGGTGATGGTAATAACCGATATCTGTTTATGTGCCTATACCAATCATGGTCATTGTGGTATTTTAAACAACCGGGGAGACATTGAAAACGACCTTACCTTGGCCAAACTGGCCGATATGGCCTTGGCTCACGCCCGGGCTGGCGCAGATATGGTATCGCCTTCGGCGATGATGGACGGGCAAGTTCTGGCCATTGGGCAGGCTTTGAACAATAATGGATTTAACCATGTGAATATTATGGGATATTCGGCTAAGTATGCATCCAATTTTTACGGCCCCTTTCGCGATGCAGCCCAAAGCGCGCCGGGTAAGGGCAATCGGAAAAGTTACCAGATGGATTTTAGAACCAGGCATCAGGGAATTGACGAAGTAGCCTCTGATATTGAAGAAGGAGCCAATTGGGTAATGGTTAAACCGGCTCATACTTATCTGGATGTAATTGCCCGCGCCACCCACCGGTTTCCCGAAATCCCAATGGCAGCATACCATACATCGGGTGAGTTTATGATGATTGTTGCTGCCGCTGAAAAAAATCTTCTGGATGAACACGAAGCCATGATTGAGGCATTAACAGCTATAAAAAGAGCCGGTGCATCGTATATTATTTCTTACTATGCACGGAATTATTCAGAAAGGATTAAGTATTAAGTATCTGTTTAAAATTATTTTTAGACGCGAAGTCCCGAGTATCGGGAAAAGACAAAAGAATTTTAGACACGTGTTCCGGTTCATCGGAAATAGACATAAAACGTATAATACTTTGATAAGTAAAATAAATTAGCAATCTGGTTTGCCTGCCTGCCGATAGGCAGGCCTGCCTGTCGGCAGACAGGTCTAAACTTCTAATTGTCTTTAATAAAATTTGAAAACTAAATTTAAACAGTTCCTAATTAACAATTATATGACTCATATTCCAGGTGTAAACAGTCAGAAAATATTCAATGAAACAATTGAATACATTCCGGGAGGTGTTAACAGTCCGGTGCGTTCATTCAAAAGTATTGGAATAACGCCACCTGTTTTTAAATCGGCTAAAGGAAGTATTATGACTGATGTGGATGGCAATCAATATATTGATTTTTGTGCCTCGTGGGGAGTGTTTATGGCTGGTCATGCCAACGATGAGATTGAAGCTGGTGTCATTGAGCGTATAAAACTTGGAACCAGCTTTGGCGCGCCAACCCATGAAGAAACGCTTCTGGCCCAAAAGATAATAGCAATGGTGCCTACGTTGGAAATGGTGCGGTTTGTGAGTAGTGGAACTGAGGCAGTTATGAGCGCTCTTCGTTTGGCTCGTGCTTTTACGGGTCGTCCTTATATTCTGAAATTCGATGGATGTTACCATGGTCATGTCGATTATTTGTTGGCTTCCGCCGGTTCGGGGGTGGCTGAAACTGAACACGGCAGCTCGCCCGGTGTTCCCACTGATTTTACAAAGTACACGCTGAGCATTCCTTTTAACCGTAAAGATTTGGTCGAAAAGGTTTTTGAATCGCATGGAAGCCTTATTGCCGCTGTTATTGTTGAACCTGTGCCGGCTAACATGGGCGTTGTATTTCCTGATAAGGGATTTTTGCAGTTTTTGCGTGGCATAACCAGTAAATTTGGTTCTCTACTGGTGTTCGATGAGGTGATAACCGGCTTTCGGGTAGCACCTGGAGGTGCCCAGCAACTTTTTAATATAACGCCCGACCTTACAACGCTTGGGAAAATTATAGGCGGAGGGTTTCCTGCCGGGGCTTTTGGCGGTTCTAAAGAGATAATGTCGTTGTTGGCTCCTGTAGGCAATGTTTATCAGGCCGGAACACTTTCGGGGAATCCGGTAGCCATGACCGCCGGTTTACGCACTTTGGAGATTCTTCAAAGGTCCTATTTTTACGAAGAACTTTTTGAAAAAGCCCAAAGGTTTTATAGTGAATTGAACCAGATTATTCAACCCTATCCGGTAAGTCTGGCAACATGCGGTTCAATGTTTACACTGTTTTTTAGAAACAATAAACCCGGAAATTTTAGCGAGGTTCACGAATGTGCCATGGATAAATTTGCTGCATTTTATCGGTTTATGCTGCAAAATGGCGTTTACTTAAGTCCATCACAATACGAAGCCAGCTTTATAACCGGGGCTCATACCAATAGCCAGCTTGATAAGGTGTTAGATGTTATCAGAAGAGGTTTAGGGCATGTTTTTCCCCACTAATCTGCGAAAACACCTACTGTCTGTAAATCATCATTAGATTAAAAAAGTTAAGTGTTAGTTCTTAGCTGTTAGGTATTAGGTATTAGGTGCTAGGTGTTAGCTGTTAGGAACTAACAACTAGGAACTAAGAGCTAAGAACTTCTGCCTTTCCGATAAATTGGAACTCCGCGTTGCTACGTCAGACTATATCCTTCTTTACGAGAACAGCTTTTTTAATACATCCTGAATCTCTTTTGTAGGGGCATCAATCTCGAAGATGTGATTTGGCTGAAGATAAACTATCTCTTTTTCCTTTTTTATTCGTTGTTCGCCACCACCGGTAATGTTGAGCATAATAAACGCATCTTTATCTACATTACCCGAATTAACTTCTTTAATGAGTGATGCTGCTGCAACTGCCGCCGCCGGGTGTATGTCGTTACCTTCCATTTTTTCGAACAATTGGGCAGCTTCGGCTGCTTCCTGGTTAGTAATGGCAATAACATCGCCGCCGGCATCTTTCATGCAATCGTACAGTCCACCGGCAATGGGATAAGCCGGCCAACGATTCGAAAGCACTTTGGCAACAATTTCTTCCACCTGATGGCGGGCCAAATCGTCGTCGAGTGGCAACATTTGGCGCGAATCAGCTTTCCAGGCATTATACATCGGTAAAAATGGGGCATTTTGCGATACCATCAGTTTCATTATGTGGTTTCCAAATCGGCCGTCAACCAACAAACGCTGGTTGGCTTCGTAAGCTGCAATGGCTCCTGTTCCACTGCCAACAGCCTGAAAATAGTAGTCGGGTATGCGCCCAATGAAATGTGCTGCCGACAGAACCGTGGTTCCCATGCCATCACGGCGTGCAATGTTGCGGGCACCGCCTTCGGCCAGAAATCCGGGCAGGCAGCTGATTTTATTCGACAGGTGAATGGCGTCGAAATAGTCGCTTCCTTTACGGGTGCTAATGAGTTTTACATGGCTTTTAATGGGCTCGTCAAACCAAAGGGCATCCAGATTGTCTTCTGGAACCACCAGCAATAAAGGAATTTGATTATCGGAACAAACTCTGGCAAAAGCACGGGCGGTATTGCCTGCCGATGCTACTACCAACACGCCTTTAATATCGGAAGTTAAACGGCCACAAACCGAGTACGATTCTGTTTCTTTAAACGAACAGGTTCGCATGGTAACCCCTTTTTCGGGCCAGTAACCGCTGAATGTAATGTATAAGTTTTTTAAGCCAAGATGTTTGGCCAAACCTTCACTTTTATAAGTTGCCGGTGCCGATGAACCATTCAAATAACGGTCAACAGGTAACCAATCGGCAAAACGGAAAATGCCCCACGATTCATCTTTTACATTGAGTTGCACTTCTTCGTAAACCGCTCTGATAAGAGTTGGGTCTTTTTCGTTGGGAGCGTCCAGTGTCCAGCCTTTATCAATGAATTCCTGACCGGTTTTTACGGATTGAAGTAAGTATTGTGTGGGTAAAAATTCAGTAGCCATTATGCCTGTTTAAAAATTCATCAACAAAAATAGAAGTATTAAAAAAACTGAGGGTGGGTATAAATACTTATATGCAATATCAATGCAGTTATGAGTTGTTTTATTAGTTATCCTATGACACTTTTAAATCACAAAATGATTTTGCCCTTACAGGGCGACTATTTGGTTTGGTTTACCTTCATAGGGCGTTGCCCTATGCTGATGATGTCGCCCCGTTGGGGCTGGCTATCTATAATTCACTTTTAAGCATGATTTTTTTCCAAAGCAAACTCAAAAATATCGTAATCTGTCAAAGTAGAATTAGTAGATTGTTATTAAAACCAATATATAACAAAAAGAAAAGCCCGAAGATACGTTTATCCCCAGGCTTTTCAACCCTAACCCAAATTTTGAATACTTGCTTTTGGTTTATTCAAAGGTATTAAAATCTATATTCTTTGCAGTACAATTTTTACTTTCAACTACAATATTTTCAAAAATGCCTGCAACAACAGGTGCTTCATCGCCTGAAACTGTTGTAATAACTAAATCGTACGTGCCTGGAGCCAGATATGCAATATGATACTTACCAAGTTCGCAAACAACATCGCTGCTTACTGCATTGGGGAATCGTGGTGCTTCAACTTCAGCTGGGGTGGTTTCGCTTTCGGTAAATGCCCCGGACTCATATGCGTAAATAACAACCGTTGCAGCCTCGGGAGCATTGGCAACATCACCTTTAATGCAGCCGGCCTGATTATCCACTACAAGCCTGATGGTAGGCTTAAGAATATATTTACCACTTGCGCCGGCTTTTACAATTGATTTACGTACATCAAAATCAGCAGTAATATCAACTATGCCGTTTACAGGCACTGTAAAGGCTCCAACTGCTTTAAAACCGATTTGACTTCCCGATGGCACAAATAAAGGTTCTGTTGTGCCATTTTCAAAAACAAGGTAGCACCCCGGATTAGAAATATTGCCCATGTCGCGTATGGGGGCATCCAATAAAAATCTTATTTGTGTGTATTTGCCGGCATTCAGTTCAAAACTGCTCAGCATTTCTGATTCACCCCGGGTTAAATTCAGAAGGTTAAACGTTTTGGGTCCCTCAAACTCTTCAACAGTTACCCATCCTTTTTCATTGCTGTGGTATTGGATACCTGTTACTGTAATATAAACAGCCTCAATGCCTTCGGTGTCAATAGGGGCATCGGTTATGGAAAGGTTTATTACGCCTTTACCTGCTTCACTCGATTCACAGGCTGTAAATCCTGTTATTATGCTTAATAATGCAACAAAGAAAATTATCCGTTTCATATCCAAATGGTTTTTATTAAACATTAATGACAATAATGAATTTGTAAGAAGCTGGCTAACCCTGTTTACTACAATTCAGGGTTAACCAACTTTTTTATGGATTAATTTAGAATTATTTACCCCGACGCATGGTTGAAGTTCCTGTTTGGGTGCGACGGGCATTGCTACCGGCAGATGCTGCTGACTCGGGCCGTGCACTTTGACGGTTTTCCATGTTCTGCTGTCTTTGTTGCTTTTGCTCCTGAGCTCTTACTCTGGCGGCCTCACTGGTTTCCATTCCTCTTTGGCGGGCTTGCAATGACTCTTGCCTTTTAATTTGTTTCTTTTCTTTCTTCTGAAGTTGTTTTTGCTCTTTAAGCTGTTGGGCTTCTTCGTTGTTCATAGTGCGGGTTCTGGTTCTGGTTTGAACGGCTTCACCCTTCATTTCGCCAGTTTGGGTTTGTGTTTGAACAGCTTCCCTGTTGCGGGTTCTTTGTTGAGTAGGTTCCTGCTCCTGAGCTACAGCACCGGCACTTATCAGTACCAAGGTTGCCAAAAATAATCTTGTTTTCATGTGATAATTTTTTGCTTTTGGTTTAACTATCATTTTTTATTTATATACCAAAAGTACCACCTGAAAAATGAAGGAATTATGAAATTATGGGCAGATGTTGTTTTTTTTAGAAAAAAGTTCAAAAAAATCTCAGCCTTGATTTTATTCCTCAGGAAAAAGGAATTCGAACGCTGAACCTTTCCCTTCTATCGATTCTACTTTAATCTGAATGTTATGGAAGTCGGCTATACTTTTGGTGATGGCCAAACCAATGCCTGTACCTTTATTATCGTTCGTTTTCTTTTTTTTGAATCGCAAAAACAGTGATTCCATTTCATTAACCGGAATTCCGGTGCCGTTATCTGAAATGCTTACAATAAATTGCTTTTTAATACAAGCTGTTTCAATTGTAACAGTGCCACCGGTTGGTGTGTTTTTGATTGCATTGTTAACCACATTGTAAAACATGGTAAACAATAACGATTGGTTAATATGTTCGATGGTTTTATGAATCCTAAAGTTAAGTTGAATATTTAATCCAACTTCTTCAGCCATTGGTTTAAGCTCTTCAGTGATGTTGGTGATGAGATTGTTAATTTCAATGGTGTCGTTTTTCAGATACTGACTGCTTTCAACTCTTGCAATCAATAACAATGAGTTCACTAAAGCTTTTAGCCGTTGAAGCGTAATCAATGCCTCTTCAGTTTTTATCAAAGCGTTTTCACTTAAATCTTCCTGCACCAGCATGTTTTCGAGTTTACTCCGTAATATAGATACTGGTGTAAGTAGTTCGTGCGATATGTTTTCAGTAATCTCCTTTTCTTTTTTGAATAACCGGTCAATTTTATCCATTAATTCTGAAAGGGTCGAATCAAGTGTTGTAAAATCGGTGGTTGAGGTTTTAACCGGTTGCCGGTTGTAACTTGTAGGATGCGATGAGGTTTTAATTTTTCTCACTATTATATTTAAAGGCACGAGCAGGGTTCGTGTATAAATGAGCTCGAATACAAATGATATAATAAGAAATGCTATCAGGAAAATGACGAAAATTCGCTTAATATTTTTTTCTGTGGCCGATATGCTGGAAAGACTTTTACCTATTTCGAGCAGATACATCACGCCATCCACCCTGAAGGTATAGTTTAGAACCCTGTATTCAATAACTTCTCCTTCAATCAGTCGATGAGTAACTTCTATGAAATTCCACGATTCCACAATATCGGTTTTTTCAATGCTGATAAATTCCTCTTTCAGAATGTTGTAGCTGCCAAAAACATTGATGGAGTCAGAAAAAAGGAATGGTTCAATGCCCACTTCAGAAATAAGGTTGAAAAAATGTTCCCGCTTCTCAATAAGTTCATCATCGGTTTGGTAAAGGTTGATGCGTTCCGAAAGATATGGCAGAATAACCAGAAACAAGCCGGTAAAAACCAGTTTAAATAACAGATTGGTGAGCGCCAGTTTTAACCGTAGATTCATCCTTAAATATTTTTAAGTTTAAGGTCGGATTGCCTGCCCCGAGTTATCGGGGGAACTCCATGTTTGCTATTTTCATTGGTGTTTGTGTTTTTTCGCAAACATGTTCGTTTCATATTCAGTTGTTAGGGGTTAGCTGTTAGCTCTTAGCAGCCAGGAATTAAGAACTAATAGCTTTAATTCAAATTTAGTCGATAACAGCTTTATATCCAACGCCTCTGACTGTAACCAACCAATCGGTAGAGGCATATTCGTTGAGCTTTTTTCTTAGGTTTTTAATGTGCACATCAATAAAATTACTGTCGTACTGGTCGTCGAGCATGTTTCCCCAAATGTGTTCGTAAAGTTGAATACGTGTGAGTACTTTATTTTTATTAAGTACAAGGTATTGAAGTAAATCGTATTGTTTGCGGGTAATATCCACCTCGCTGTTGTTACAGGTTACTTTTCGGGCGTTGATATCTATGGCAAAGTCGCCAATTGTAACATCAGAGGTGTTTACCTGAAATTTACGCCGGGCAACAGCCTGTATTCTGGAATACAATTCAATAAGCGCAAAAGGTTTTGCCAGATAGTCGTCGGCGCCTAAATCCAATCCTTTAACTTTGTCTTCCACTGCTCCGCGGGCTGTTATAACAATAATGGCCGCCTGGCTACCGGCTTTTTTTGCCTCTTTAATCAGGTCTAATCCTTCGTAATCGGGTAAGCCTAAATCCAGTAAAATAAAATCGTATTGGTTAACAGCAATCATTTCAGAAGCTTCCATTCCTGTATGTGCCACATCGCAAATCATTTTTTCATTCTTCAAATAACTTGCGATTTCGTTTGCCAGACTTTTTTCATCTTCAACTATGAGGGCGTTCATGGTACTGTTAATTATTGCGGTTGTGGTTCAAATGATTTTAAAATACAGATTTAAAAATAAAAACAAGCCTTTCTTCGCCGGAAAATCAGGGTCTTCATAAATTGGTAAATAGTACAATGGCTCCATTTCAAAGGTAGCTTTTCCAAAATTAAAACCCACCGGCAACGAGAATTCCATATCGAGCAACCCGAAAGATGATTTATAAATGGTTGTTTCAGTAATGGTTCCGTTGTTTCCCATGCCTGATTGAGTAATAACCACCTGACTGGAATATTTATCGCCCATTACCATGTTAACAGACGGGTCGAATGTAAAATAGCCTTTTTTCTTAAACAGGTAAGGTGTTGAGAAGAAGTGAGAATTCTTAATTTGTAAGTAGCCCGAACTTTGGTCCTTAAACATTGAGCTGTATATCAATTGGGTGTATAAAATTCTCCAATCCAGTCCACCGGAAATTGTCAGATAATTAAAATTACCGAAATATTCGTCTTGAAGTTTTTTAGCTGTTGAATAACTTGAAAATGAAATGCCGGCATCCAGATATGAATTAAAAGTGTGTCGGTATCCGAAGGATAAATCGTAAAAGGCAATGGCGGCGTCAATTCCCGGTAGATGATAAATGGTGGCCGATGCCATCCACCTTTTGTTGAAACTGTATAACAGGTCGGTCGATAGGTAAGGCTGATTCGACGATAGAGAAATGGCCGAGAATAACATGTTGCTGCCATAGCCAAAGCCTGAATAGAGGGCGTGCTTCGATTCAGGCTTCTGATCTGAAGAGGCAGATTCGGCTTGGTTGGTTTCCTGAGCATTAATAATGAGTGGGAACCATTGGAGAGTGCCGGTGAGAAAAAGAAATATAATTATTCTTGGTAGTTGCATACATTAAGCAATAATGATGTTAGTATTATCTGTTTCTTCCCGGTCTTCCTCCGCCTACACCTCCGGGACGGCCAGCTCCGGCAGGACGTCCTGCACCAGCAGGTCGATCAATTTGTGGCTGACGGGCACCTCTGCTTCGTTGCATATCGGGTCGGGCTCCCTTTACTTCTTTAACTTCTTTTGAAGGGCTTTCCTTTTGAGCTTTTTCTTCTTTCTTTTTCTCTTCCTTTTTAGTCTCTTGTGGTGGCGTTTCCTTATTAGAACTTTGCTCAACTACCGTTTCGGTTTTTTGAGATTTTGTTTCCT
Source organism: uncultured Marinilabiliaceae bacterium (assembly GCA_937920475.1). Lineage (GTDB taxonomy): Bacteria > Bacteroidota > Bacteroidia > Bacteroidales > Marinilabiliaceae > CALEUX01. The sequence goes on along the minus strand of CALEUX010000018.1, from coordinate 5,033 downwards.
GTCCTGCCATGTTATTCATTCCAAAGAATAGAAAGAACATCGTTAATATTATGAGTATAATATTCTTCATAATTTTACTTTTGTTGTAATAATATACAAAACTTGCTTTTAATCAATCTAATTTGCTTTGGTTTATAATACTTCTCAAAACAAAAGTAAGTTATGAAAAATGAAGTTTTCATGAAATAAATAAGTTTGTATTTATTTACCGAACCATTAGTCCCCTGAAACTGTTAAGATAAGAATTAAAGAATAATTTTATGAAACTCTTATTAGTTGCTTTACTTTTTGTTGCCACAGTGCAGCTCTCATTTTCTCAGAAGCCAGTAAAACTTTTCAATGGTAAAAACCTTAAAAACTGGGAGATTGTTTTAAAAGAAGAATCAGCCGGAACAGCGGTTTTCTATGTTCATGAGGGTATCTTAAACGCTTCAGGTACACCATTCGGTTACATCAGAACAAAACAGCAGTTTGAGAATTATGAGTTAACCCTTGAATGGCGATGGGCAGGAGAGCCTACCAATAGCGGGGTATTGCTTCACATCGTGGGCAATGATGGTGTTTGGCCCCATTGCATAGAAGCGCAGTTAATGAACCAAAATGCAGGCGATTTGGTATTAATGCAGACAGGTGCAAAGGCTACGGTGCAGAATCAATCGTTCGAGATTAAGGAGGGCGACAGGTGGGCTTCTGTTATAAAAAAGCAACAGGATTCGTCGGAAAATAAGCCAGGCGAGTGGAATTCTTATCGCATTGTTTCGCATAATGGTAAACTTGAGCTTTTCGTGAATGGTGTTTTACAAAATACAGCATCCAGTTTTTCTCCTAATAAAGGCTATATCGGCTTACAGAGCGAAGGTTCACAAATTCAGTTTCGAAATATTATGCTTAAGAAACTGAGGAAGTAAAGATTCTGCCATCTATTTTTTTATCCGCCTAAATAGTTTAAATTAGGATTGGTAAAAAAACTTATTATGGATAGCAACAATAATCAAACCCCGGTAATTGTTTTTTCAGGTTCAACTTGGGAAGCAGGAATGGTTAAAAGTCTTTTGGAAGACGCAGGTGTAGAAGCTTATTTAAATGATGAAATTAGAGGAACCCATATTCCGGTTATTGTTGATGCCGGCGGGCTGGGGGCTGTAAAAGTTTTGGTTTCGAGCAACGATTTGGGGCTGGCCACCCTTGTTGTTGATGAATACAAGAGAAATCTGGGAATTGATTAGGGTATTCTGTTTATATGGATTGTTCTTCCATGATGTAAAGACCTTTTCCGTTTTTTGTTTCCCACTCCCAATGGTCAGTTAATCGGAGGCGACCATCGTTGGTAAACTCAATGGTATCGCATCCTCTACCGGAGTTTTGCTCTCCCCACACGTTGGTTTGTTGATAGCTGAAATAAAAATTGTTGTGGTTAATGTAGCCAATCAACTCGCCTTCTTGTATCAGTCCTCCCGAATATTCGCCGGCCACCAGATTGCCGTTTTGCACAAAACAAAATGTGGTGTCAGTATTAACTTCTATATAAGGACCATTATTGCTGATAACCTTGAATTTTATACCATTCAAATTCCAGGTAGTCAGCTTTATAGCCGAATTTATTATTTTCGCCATTCGTTCAAAAGGCACCGGAGTATTATCCTGACTCATACAATAACAGGTTTTCAACGCTTCGTAACCCAGCTTTTTGTAAAACCCAATGGCAGGCATCATAGCATAGAGTTCAACAAAATTGAGGTTTTGCTGTTTTGCGGCTTTTTCCAATTCAGCCATTATTAAAGCTCCGATGCCATTTTTTTGAAATTCGGGGAACACAAAAACCCGCCTGATATTGGAATTTAAAATGGTGCCTGAGGCTATTATTTTGTTATTATAATAAACTAACAGTGTTTTCCCTGTCCGGGCATCTGATAAAATTTGGTGTGGTTGATTATACGAGAGAAAGTAATTCAAAATCTCTTTATTGTAAACTGTTTGATAACACTCAGCAATAACTTTATCAATGAGGCTGTATAATTTTTCTGCATCTTTTTCACAAAAAGGCTTTATTTGATAGTCCATTTTAAGAGATTTGTCATTTGATGGCACTAAAATTAGCTTTAAATTTGTTGATTACGAATAGTTATAGTGTAATATTCAATTAATCAGATTGGTAAAAAGTAATATTATGAGATATAGTTCTTTCCTGTCCGTTTTCATCATTTTATTGGTCTACGGTTGCTCCGGCGGCCAGAGTGTTGATACGCGCCCTACTTTTGATACTCGTGATATAAAACTCATAGGCAATCATCTCACACCCGAGGCTTTATGGTCGTTTGGACGATTGGGAAGTGTGAGCCTCTCGCCCGATAAAAAATCGGTAGCCTATACTGTTAGTTTTTCCAATATAAGCGAAAACCGGTCGTATAGCGATGTATATATTATTGAGTTGGAGGATGGTACCCCACTTCAAATTACCAAAACTTATGCCAACGAATTTGACGTAACGTGGCGTCCCGATGGCAAAAAGATTAACTTCCTTAGTTCAGAATCAGGCAGTGTTCAGCTTTGGGAGATGAACCCCGATGGAACTGACAGGAAACAGATTTCTGATATTGAAGGCGGCATAACCGGTTACAAGTTCTCGCCCAGCATGCGTAATGTTGCTTATTCCAAACCTGTGAAAATTGGTCAAACTGTACAGGAGCTTTATCCCGACCTTCCATTGGCAAACGCCCGCATTGATAATGATTTAATGTATCGTCATTGGGATAGCTGGCACGATTATCATTACAGCCATATTTTTATTACACCCTACGATGAAAACTCCAAAATTAAGGGAGGTGTAGATATTATGAATGGGGAACCATTTGATGCACCGCTAAAACCATTTGGAGGCATGGAGCAGGTCGATTGGTCGCCTTGTGGATTAAAGCTGGTTTATACCAGCAAAAAACTTAAAGGGTTGGAATATGCGGTTTCAACCAATTCTGATATTTATTTATACGATTTAAATACTGGCGAAACCAGAAACCTCACAACCGGCATGCCTGGCTACGACCTGAATCCGCTTTTCTCGCCTGATGGAAGCCTGTTGGCTTGGGAAAGCATGGCCCGCGATGGTTACGAAGCCGATAAAAACAGGCTTACGGTGATGAATCTGGAAACAGCTAAGATTATTGACTATACCGCCGATTTTGACCAAAATGTGTCGCACCTTTGCTGGGATAATGATGGCGATTTTATCTGGTTTATCTCCAACCAATACGGCACCGAACAAATTTATTTACTGAATGTGTTGAATGGTTCCATTAACAGAGTTACCGAAGGATTACACAACTTTAATTCAGTTATCCATACCGGCGAGTCACTTATTGCCACACGTGTTAGTATGAGTGCTCCTGCCGATATTTACAAAATTACGCTTAAGACCGGTAGCTCTCAAAACCTTACCAATATTAACAAACATCTATCCGACCAGTTAACCATGGGAGAGGTGGAAGCTCGCTGGATAACCACCACCGACAATAAACAAATGCTGACCTGGGTAATTTATCCGCCCGATTTTGACCCTACCAAAAAATATCCTGCTATTTTATATTGTCAGGGCGGGCCACAAAGTGGCATTAGTCAGTATTGGAGTTATCGTTGGAATTTCCAGATGATGGCTGCCAACGGGTACATTGTAGTGGCTCCCAATCGCCGTGGATTGCCCGGATTTGGACAAGAATGGAACGAGCAAATCAGTGGCGATTATGGTGGGCAGAATTTAAAGGACTTGTTAACAGCCATAGACGAAGTGGCCAAAGAACCTTTTGTTGACGAAACCCGCTTAGGTGCCGTTGGAGCCAGTTATGGGGGCTACTCGGTTTACTGGTTGGCCGGAAATCACAACAAACGATTCAAGGCATTTATTTCGCATTGTGGTGTGTTTAATCAGGATATGATGTACACTACCACCGAAGAAATGTTTTTCGTTAATTGGGATTTGGGCGGTCCTTACTGGGAGCTGCCTGAGAAAACTTATCACTTTTCGCCGCATCGGTTTGTTGGTAATTGGGATACCCCATTATTGGTAATTCATGGTGGCAAGGATTTCAGAATTCCTTATACACAGGGCATGGGAGCATTTAACTCGGCCAAAATGAAAGGGATACCTGCACGCTTTTTGTTTTTCCCCGAAGAAAATCATTGGGTTTTAACCCCACAAAACGGTATTCTTTGGCAACGCGAATTTTTCAGATGGCTCGACCAATGGTTGAAATAGACTATTAGAAATTTAGACTATAGACAGAAAGATTAGACTCAATAGAAAGTAGAGATAAATAGTATTGTTAAGTTATTTTGCTTGTTTTAAACGTTTTATGTCTATTTCCGATGAACCGGAACACGTGTCTAAAAATCTTTTGTCTATTGTCTAAAGAATAATTTTTAGCAGCTACTTAATATCTTAATCAGTATTTTGTAATTTTCTTCATCGAAGCAAACCAGAAATACTTTTTCAATTTCCGGGAATTCGGGAAGTGTATCTAAAATCGTTTTCAGCGCAATTTTAGCGGCTGCTTCCTTCGGATATCGATAAACTCCGGTGCTGATATTAGGAAAGGCAATGGTTCGGCAGCCATTCTGTACCGCTAATTGCAGCGAATTTCTGTAACAGTTGGTCAGCTTTTCTGGTTCCTGACTTTTACCACCATGCCAAACCGGGCCAACAGTATGGATAACATAACGGGCCGGTAGGTTTCCGGCAGTAGTAATAACCGCTTCTCCGGTTGGGCAGGTGCCTGATTTTTCTACTATATCTTTACATTCCTGCAATATGGATGGGCCACCGGCACGGTGTATTGCTCCATCAACACCGCCGCCTCCCATCAGGGAGCTATTGGCTGCATTTACCACAGCATCTACCTGTATTGTAAACTTACCCTTTATCAGACAACTACAAAATAGACATTTTTTCTTTAACCATATTTCTAAATGCTTTTTCAGTGAGCTGAGAGGTTCTGTCAAGGGCGGCTGAGGAACGAAGCCGTTTATATACCCTTGACAGGTTC